>JAOAIT010000006.1 GCA_026414565.1 Verrucomicrobiia bacterium | reverse complement strand
CAGGCGGCGTTGGTGGGGCCGAACGGGTATCAGGAGAACTTCAGCACGCAGCCTGGGGTGGGGGACTGGAGCACGTTGAGCATGAGTGGGAGTTCGACGTCCAGCGGGGTGAGCAATGATTTGGTGAGTGCGGCGCAGGCGTTGAGTGCGGCGCAGGTGAATACGGCGCTGGCGGCCGATGCGGGCAATCCGCCTGGGGCGACGGGCAATGCGGTGTGGTCGTCGAGCGGGGGTTATGTGCAGACGCGGCCGACGGGGAACAATGGGACGGCGTTGATGTTGACGTTGCAGAACAACAGCGGGTCGGCGGTGTCGCGGGTGAGTTTGACGTATGACTATGTGAAGACGACGGAGAGCGGGGAGCAGATACCTGGATTTTTGGTGATGTACAGTTTGAGCGGGCAGGCGGGGAGCTGGGTGGTGGTGCCGGAGTTGAGCCTGGTGGGGCCTGGGCGGCTGAGTGCGAGTTGGGGGGTGAACTGGCCGGTGGGGGGTACGCTGTATGTGTTGTGGGTGGATGACAATGCGGATGGGATAACGGACGAGGGGCAGCAGTTGGACAATGTGGTGGTGAGTGTGGTGTCGGCGGTGCAGGTGCCGGCGGCGGTGACGCGGTCGCCGACGAACGTGGTGGTGGGGGAGCTGGGGCGGCTGGAGCTGGTGGGAGGGGCCAGTGGGAATCCGGCGCCGGGGTATCAGTGGTATCGGGAGGGGGAGGCGGGGGTGGGGGCGACGGAGGCGGGGTGGGTGGTGGAGGGGGGGCCGTTGAGCTGGAATGGGTCGCGGGTGTGGTTTGTGGCGCAGAACGTGGTGAGCAACATGACGTATGCGGCGACGAGCGCGGTGGCGGTGGTGACGGTGCGGGCGGATACGAATGCGCCGGTGCTACTGGGCGCCTATGCCGAGGGATTGAACACGGTACAAGTGCTGTTTAACGAACCCATTTCTCCGGCCACGGCCACCAACGTGGCCAATTATGCCATCACCAGCAGCGTGGGCAGCCTCGTTATCTCCAATGTCATCGTCGGAAGCGCTAAAACCAACCTCCTGCTGACGGTGAGCCGCATGACGGAAAACGTGACCTACACCTTGCGGATCAACAATCTGCGGGATCGTTCCCAGGCGTCCAATCTCATGGCCTCCAACAGCACCGTCTCCTTTGTCGCGGTCAGCTTGAACCAGGCCCAGGTTGGCAACCCGGCCCTGCCCGGCAGTTACAGCACCGTCAGCGGAGGCTACAATGTGACGGCGGGCGGGAGTGACATCGGGGGGGCCAGCGATCAGTTCTTTTTCGTCTATCAACAACGCACCGGGGACTTTGACATGAGTGTGCGCATCGCCAACCTGAGTCCTTCCGACGCCTGGGCCAAGGCGGGTTTGATGGCGCGGGAAAACCTCAATGCCAATGCGGCCTTTGCCGCTTCCGTGTCCACCCCCGGCGCGGTGGGCGTTTTATTCCTGGCCCGCACCACGGCCGGGGGAACCGTGACCAGCAGTGGCGGCCAGCCGGTGAATCATCCTTACACCTATCTGCGCTTGAAACGCTTTGGCAGCGTGTTTACGGGCTTTGTCAGTTACGACGGCCAGAATTGGCTGCAGACCGGTACCGCCACCATCGGGATGCCTTCAACCATTTACTTTGGCCTCGCGGCCACGGCCCGCAGCACCAATTGGCAAACGCAGGTTGAGTTTCGGGATCTGGCGGCGGTGGTGAATCCGCAGACCGCCCAGCCGCGACTGACGCGGGAGCCTCCCGGTCCCTCCAGCCGCAAAACGCCCCTGGCCATTACCGAAATCATGTACAAACCCGGTGCCTGGGCGGGCACCAATGACCTGGAGTTTGTGGAGATTTACAATTCCAATCCTTATTTCGAGGACCTTTCCAACTGGCGGCTGGCGGGGGACATCAGTTTTCGGTTTCCCACCAATTTCCTAATCCGGGGCAATGAATACCTGGTAATCGCCAAAGACCCCGCCGCGGTGCGCCGTGTTTATGGCATTACCAATGTGCTGGGCCCCTACGAGGGACGGCTGGCAGAATCGGGACGGGTCCGCTTGCGCACAGAAATTGACGCCATTGTGCTGGAGGTCAATTACCGCAGTGAATACCCCTGGCCGGCGGGTGCGGATGGGACGGGGCATTCGCTGGTGCTGGCCCGGCCTTCCTACGGTGAAGACTGGGCGGAGGCTTGGGATATCAGCGCGCAGGTGGGCGGTTCCCCGGGGCGCATGGATGGTCTGCGGCAGACGGCTCGGCACAACGTGGTTATCAACGAATTTCTGGCCCATACCGACTGGCCGCAACTGGACTTTATCGAGCTATATAATCACAGCACCCAGCCGGTGGATCTTTCCGGCTGTGCCCTGAGCGATGATCCGGCCACCAATAAATATGTGTTCCCCGCAGGCACGCTCATCCCGGCCCGCGGTTTTCTGGTGTTGGACGAGGCCGCCTTGGGTTTTGCCCTGGATGCGGGCGGCGAAACCATCTATTTCCGCAATGCGGATGACAATGCGGTGCTGGATTGTGTGCGCTTCAAGGGACAGGCCAACGGCGTTTCCAGCGGCCGATACCCGGATGGGGCCACAGAATTTTACCCTTTGCAGGCGCTTACCCCCGGCACCAATAACAGCGCGATTCGCATTCATGATCTCGTGATCAACGAAATCATGTACAAGCCCTTGTCCGAGCTGGAGGACGATGAATATGTGGAGCTGCACAATCAGGGCGCGGTGCCTTATAACCTCTCTGGCTGGCGGCTGCGCGACGGCATCGCCTTCACTTTTCCCACCAATATCTGGCTGCCGGCGGGCGGTTACTTGGTGGTGGCCAAGAATCGTACCAACCTGCTGGCCAAATATCCCAACCTGGCGCCCGGCCTCGTGGTGGGCAACTACAGCGGCGCGCTGGCCAATCGGGGCGAGCGTCTGGCGCTGGCCATGCCCGATCAAATTCTGACCTTGAGCACCAACAACCTTGGGCAGGTGGTGACCAATCTGAAAACCATCTATATTGACGTAGATGAAGTTTCCTACCGGCGGGGCGGCCAGTGGGGCAAGTGGGCCAACGGCGGCGGCAGCAGCCTCGAATTAAAGGACCCGCGCGCCAATCACCGCCTGGCCGCCAACTGGGCGGACAGCGACGAAACCCAAAAGGCGCCCTGGTGCACGGTGGAGTTCACCGGCCCGATGGATCTGGGCGGGCAAACGGCTTCCCATTTTGAAGTCCTGGCGCTGGAGGCCGGCGAATTCCTGGTGGACAATGTGGCGGTCTTGAGCACCAGCGGACAGAACCTCATTGCCACCCCCGACACCCATTTTGAAACCGGCGGCCCCGGCTGGTTGATGCGTGGCAATCATGCGCGCAGCACAGTGGACACCAGCGGCGGGGAGGGCGGCGGCCGGTGTTTGCACGTCCGCGCCAGCGGCCGCGGCGATACCCTGGCCAATCGCTGTCTGGTCCCCCTGACGACGGTGCCCAGCAGCGGCACCTTCACCTTGCGGGCGCGGGTGCGTTGGCTGTGCGGCTGGCCGGAAATGTTGATTCGCCTGCATGGCAATTATATCGAGGCCACCCGGCGCCTTGAGATTCCCACCAACCTGGGCACGCCGGGCGAGCGCAACAGCCGTTACGAAACCAATGCCGCCCCGGCCATTTACGAGGTGGCGTACGCGCCCATTCTGCCCGCGGCCAATGAGGCGGTGGTGGTAACCGCCCGTTTGCATGATCCCGATGGCATCACCAATGTGGTGTTGCGCTACCGATTGGATACCGCCGGCTCTTATACTACCGTCGTCATGGTTGACAACGGCACCGGCGGCGATGCCGTGGCGGGCGATGGCCTGTATTCCGCCACCATCCCCGGCCAGGCCTCGGGTGCGCTGGTGGCCTATCAAATCTCGGCCAACGATTTGCGCGGTCGCAATGCCGTCTTCCCTGCCGGCTCGGGCATCAACACCCGCGAGCATCTGGTGCGGTTTGGCGAGGTGCAGCCGGTCTCCAGTTTTGGCACCTACCGCATGTATTTCACGCAAAACGCCGTTAATTCCTGGATCAACCGACCCGTCTTAAGCAATGAACCGGTGTTGGGCACCATGGTGTACGGCAACTTCCGCGTCATTCATCACATTGGCGCGCGCTACGCCGGCAGTCCCTATCATCAAGGCTTCAACAGTCCGGTGGGCAACAACTGCCATTATTCCGTTGAACTGCCCGAGGACGATTTGATGCTGGGCACGGAGAACTTCAACAAGATTCACGGCCCGGGCAATGGCTCCTTTGACGATCCCACCCTCCAGCGCGAGCAGGTGGCCTACGCAGTGGCCCGCTACGTCGGCCTGCCCTGGCTTTACCGCCGATACGTGGCGGTGTTCGTCAACGGCGTGCGCCGCGGCACCTTCATGGAAGACATGCAGACGCCCAATGGCGATGTTATTGAGCAGTATTGGCCGGACGATGCGGATGGCCAGCTTTACAAGCTGCAGCCCTGGTTTGAACAAAATGATGTGGCCACCGGCGAATCCTCTCCCGTGAACAATCAGTCCTGGTGCACGCTGAACGTCTATCTGAGTGAGGGACGGCACAAACTGGCCCGGTATCGCCATAATTATTTGACGCGCGCCGCCAAAGGCACCGCCAATGACTACACCAACGTCTTCCAATTGGTGGAGGCGGCCTCCCAGAGCGGCGCGGCGTTTGTCTCCGCCATCGAGCCGCTGGTGGACACCGAGCAGTGGCTCAAGACCTTCGCCGTGGAGCATGCCGTGGGCAACTGGGACAGCTTTGGCAATCGCAATGCCCAAAACATGTATGGATACAAGGGCGACTTCAACAAGTGGCGGCTTATCATTTTTGACCTGAACATTGTGCTGAACAACCCCAACGATGGCGGTACGCAATCGGATGCCCCCGGCTCCGCGTTGTTCCAGTACAACACGGCCGACGCCAACATGCCCAAGTTCTATAACACCCCCATTTATCGCCGGGCTTACTGGCGCGCCTTCAAGCAAATTTGTAATGGGCCTTTCAATAATCCGCGCCTGAACGATTTCATGGATGCCCGTTACGAGGCCTTCATGCTTAATGGGCAGACCAGCGTGCGCGCGCCGGCCGCCGTCAAGACGTTTATCAGCACGGCGCGCTCCAGCATTCTCACCCAGCTCGCCGCCGAGGATGCCTCCAATTTCAATCTGCTGGCGTTGCCATCCAGCCAGAGCACCAATTTGCTCGTGATCCGGGGGCAGGCCCCCGTGGAGGTGGTGTCCATCACCATCAATGGCAAGGCGTATCCGGTGACCTGGACCTCGGTGAAGGACTGGTCCGTCAACTACGTGTTGAATGCCGGCAACAATGCTCTGCTGATCGAGGGCCGCGACCTCCAGGGCAATCCCATCCCGGGCATGGAAATCTCGCGCAATGTGACCTTTACCGGTCAACAGCCGGACCCGCGGATGACCGTCATGTTTAGCGAGATCATGTACCAGCCGCTCGCAACGAATGCGGAATATGTGGAGATTTTCAACGCCTCCCCCGACTGCACCTATGATTTGACCGGCTGGCGCATCAACGGTCTGGGTTATCAATTCCCCCTGGGGGCGTTGTTGTTGCCGCAACAGCGCATCATTCTGGCCAAGGATCGCAATGCCTTTGCCGCCGCTTATGGCTCGGCGGTCACCGTGTTTGACGTGTTTCCTGGCAGCCTGCAAACGGACGGGGAAACTCTCACGATCTTCCGGCCCGGCACCAACGGGACGGAGGTGGTGGTGGATCGGGTGCGTTATGAACCGGGGGCGCCATGGCCAGCGTTGGCGGCGGGCGGGGGAGCCGCCTTGCAGTTGGTGGACGGGCGGCGGGATCATAGCCGGCCGCTGAACTGGGCGGATGGGTCGGGGTGGAAATTCAAGGCCTTCACGATGACCAACGTGAACACGCTGGTCTTCACGAATCTGTACTGGCGGTTGAACGAGGCGGGGGTGCTGTATTTGGACGACATCCGGATTGAGGAGGGCTGGGTGGTAGGTGGGGGGACCAATTATGTGGTGAACGGGGGATTTGAGGCGCCGCTGGCGGGGACATGGAATTTGGGGACGGCGGTGCAGGGTTCGACGCGGGTGAGCG
>JAOAIT010000005.1 GCA_026414565.1 Verrucomicrobiia bacterium | reverse complement strand
CGCCTGCGCCGCACTCACCAAATCATTGCTCACCCCGCTGGACGTCGAACTCCCACTCATGCTCAACGTGCTCCAGTCCCCCACCCCAGGCTGCGTGCTGAAGTTCTCCTGATACCCGTTCGGCCCCACCAACGCCGCCTGCGCCACCAGAGCAGCACTTACCCACAACAAACTGCAAATGCTTTTCATGGGAGGATTTTTGTTACGCGAGTGTTACAACTTCGACTTCAATATAACCCGGGCCGACGGCCGCCACAAATCAGGGTGCATTCATTTTTGGGACTGCTCCAATCTCCTGCGCCACAACAGTTTGCTGCACACATGCAAAACTGCCTTCCCATTGATGCATGGCACCCAACATTCATGGAATGCAATCGGTTCTTTGGGCTGTTGTTAAAACTTATAGGCCGCAGAATCCATTTTGGCAACAGCCTTTTTTCTCCCCCTCTTGGCCATCCTTGCCGCTCACCGCGGCACCTGGGGCATCAGATTCAACGGGGCGCTCAGTTGCGGCGGATAAAAATACCCCATCGTCTGCACCGCCACGTCATTCCGGTACAGCCGGTCCTGCAGCAGGCAGGGCCGCCGGTAATTGGACGGCGTGGTGGTCGTGTAAATCCGGATTTCCCCCTCCAACGCCGTGATCAATTCCTCCCGCCAGTCCCCCAGACAATCCGCCACCCCGATGATGGTACCCTGGAATTCCCCCACCTTTTCGCCCCCATAACGCAGAATCCGCCCGTTGCGGCCACCCCCCAGCGCCATCATCTTCGTCGGGCCATCCAACCAGTATATGGCCTTGGGCGACAGCTCGCCCAGATCTTCCTTGTGAATCAACTTCCCACTCGCCGCATAAAGCCAGTAATTGCTCCCCCCCTTGGCCTCCCCCGCGTAGCACTCCATCCCCGGCTCCTCTGGAATGATGTCCCCCACCATCCCCTGCCCGTGCACATGCACCGTGATTTCCGGGTTGCCCCAAATCTGTTGGCCCGTCCGCGCCTCCACCAGGCATACCGTGTTGCTCTGCCGCCCCGGTTCAATCCCATAAAAAATCTCCAGCCCCGGACGATGCGGATCTATATCAGCCACATAACAAACATCCGGATGCCCCTTGCGTGTATTCCACAAACCCTTGCCGTTGTCATCCAATACCGCGGCACCCAAGATGATCTCGTCCCGCCCATCCCCATCCACATCCGCCGCATGCATCCCATGCATCCCCTGTCCGCGGTATGACTGGTATTCTCCACTGGCCTCCCAATACCATATCGGCTCCAATTTCGCATTGAGCGCCTGCACCTTGATCAACCGATACGTGCCCCGAATCACGATCAGGCTGGGATTCTGGCCATCCAAATACGCCACCCCAAGCAGATTCCGTGAGTAGTAATTATAATCCTCCATCCCCTCCCGGCTGGGCCACGCCACCCGCTGCAATTCCTTGCCGGTCAGCCCATCCAGCTTCACCAAATACTCCGGCCCGGTGCGCACATGGCCGGTGGGCTCCCGCGGATCCCCCTCCCCGGCCTTGCAATACACTTCCGCCCGCCCGTCCCCATCCACATCATACACCACAATCGGCGAATACCAGATGCCCGCCTCAATCGCCCACCCCATGTCATATCGCCACAAAAAGGTGCCGTCATGACGATAAGCCTCCAGTTTGTACGTAGTCTCGCTCTTCTTCCAGTATCCCGGTTGCTGGTACGGATCAGTGTTGAAATCCGGTTGTTTCACCAGGTAATCCAGCCGGCCATCCCCGTCAAAATCGCCCAACCCAATTTTCTGCGCCTTGTAACTCCCCTGCAGTTTGAGCGACACATACTGCCGCGGCGCCTCCCCCGCATTGACCTTCACCGCCGCCGCCGCCTGGGGAGCCTCCCCATAGGGCGTGACCGTGTAGTACCACGTTTTATCCCCCGCCAGCAAATCCACGTAATTGCTCGTCTCCCGCACAATGGCCAGGCGCTCAAACGGCCCCTCCGGCGCGGCGCTCCGATAAACCTCGAACATCAAATTTGTCGGATCCCCGGCCAGATACCGCCATCCCACATACACATGGCCCTCGCCGCGCGGCAGGGCCACCAGACCGCGATCCAGCTTCTCCGCCGCCCCAACCACCCATACCCCTGCCAGCAACGCCAAAAACGTATGGCACAAAAACTTCGGCTTCATGCCCATCTATTAACACCCCGGCCAAACCGCGCAAAGCCGAAATGGCGCCATCCCGCCCCCCGCCTCGCCGCCCCGCCGCCAAACAAAAACCCGGTGGACTGTCGCCAGTCCACCGGGCTGCAATCCCCGGAGCAGGCCGTTTATTGCTGCTCCTGCTCCCGCCGCTCCTCGTCCGCGGCCTCGAAGGCATGCTGCAACGCCACCAGGTCTTCGCCCGGCTTGAGGGCGTCCAGCGCCGCCTGCTCGGCCTTGAGCTGCTCCGGCGAGTAATTGGCCGCCTTGATGGAAAGGCCAATGCGCCGATCGGCCTTGTCAATCTTGATGACCCGCGCCGTCACCTCCTGGCCCACCTTCAGCACGTTCTTGATCTTGTCCACGCGCTCCTCGCTCACCTGCGAGATGTGCACCAGACCGTCAATGTCATGCTGCAGCCCCACAAAGGCCCCAAAGCTGGCCAGCTTCGTCACCTTGCCGGTCACCAGATCGCCCACCTTGTAATAATCGTCAATGTGCTCCCACGGATCGCTGGTGAGCTGCTTGATGCCCAGCGCAATGCGCTGATTCGCCTTGTCAATCTCCAGCACCACCGCCTCCACCTCATCCCCCTTCTTGAGCACCTCCGAAGGATGATTGATCTTCCGCGTCCACGAGATGTCCGACACGTGCACCATCCCGTCAATCCCCTCTTCCAGCTCCACAAACGCCCCGTAGCTGGTAAGATTCCGTATCTTCCCTTTGACCCGCGTCCCCGGCGGGTATTTCTCCATCGCCTTGTCCCACGGATTGGTCTCAAGCTGCCGCACCCCAAGGGAGATCTTCTGCTCCTCCCGGTTGATCCCCAGCACCACCGCCTCGATCTCCTGATCCGGCTTCAACACATCCGACGGCTTCGCAATCCGCTTCGTCCACGATAGCTCCGTCACATGCACCAGCCCCTCCACCCCCGGCTCCAGCTCCACAAACGCCCCATACGGCACCAGGTTGACCACCTTCCCTTTGACCTTCTGGCCCACCTGATATTTCTCCTCGATGTTGTCCCACGGGTTGCGCATCTTCTGCTTCAAACCCAGGCTCACCCGCTCCTTCTCCCGGTTCACCTCCAGCACCACCACATCAATCTCCTGCCCCACCTTGAGCATCTCGGAGGGATGATTGATCCGGCCCCAGCTCATGTCGGTGATGTGCAACAGCCCGTCCAGCCCGTTCAAATCAATAAACGCGCCAAAGTCCGTGATGTTCTTCACCGTCCCCTTGCGAATGTCGCCCGGCATCATCTCGGCCAGCAGCTTGGCCCGCCGCTCGTTGCGCTCCTGCTCAATCAGCTCGCGCCGGCTCAACACCACGTTCTGCCGCTCCTGATTCACCTTCACCACCTTGCAGGTGATCGTCTGCCCCACAAACTGCTGCAAATTGCGCGGCGGCGTTATGTCCACCTGCGAGGCCGGCAGAAAGGCCTCCACCCCAATATTCACAATCAATCCGCCCTTCACCGCCGCCTTCACCACCCCCGTCACCGTCGCCCCCTCGTTGGCGATGGCCAGGATCCGCTCCCAGTTCTGCTTGAACTCCGCCTTCTCCTTGGAGATGTGCAAATAGCCCTCTTTATCCTCCAGTTTCTCAATCAGCACGGGAATCTTGTCCCCCACCTTGACCTTGTCGAACTCAATGAATTCCGTGGCGGGAATGATCCCCTCGCTCTTGCCCCCAATGTCCACCAGCACTTCCTTGGGACGCACTTCGATGATCGTGCCTTCGACTATGTCCCCCGCCCGCAGGGGACGATCATACTGCTGCAATAACTCTGCAAACTCGGCGTTCGTAGCCATTCGTTTTTTGTGGTTTGTTTAAGGAGACTTGTCGGGACCTTCGGGGCCCCGGAAGACTCCGCTGCCTAACCGGCCATGCGTTGCTCCGGCAACGGAGGTTGAAGGTTAGGTTGCTCGTTTACCGCTCATTTCTCAGCCTCTGATGAGCTCCCGCACCCGCGGGGCTCAGGCAACGGGCGAACATAAGGAGCCCACCCGCTTTGACAAGCCTTTTTTTTCCTTTTTTTGGCCATGCCCCGCCTCCGCTCCACCCCCCTCACTTCTATTCTTTGCAAAGACCCGATTTTGTGATATGTCTTGCGCCGGCATGAAAACATCCATGATTTCCTCCACCACGGCATTGGCCTGCTTGATGGCAACCGCCCTCTGGGGCGCTCCCGCCCCCAAGGAAAAACAGGTCGGCATCGGCAGCAGTTTCCGCGGTCCAGTGGGCCTCCAGCTTTACAGCCTCCGCAACGAGTTCGCCAAAGACGTGCCCGGCACGCTCGCCAAAGTCCGGGACTACGGCATCAAATACGTCGAGCTGGCCGGCACCTACAAACTCCACCCCCAACGCTTCAAGGAACTCCTCGATAGCTACGGCCTCGTCCCCATTGCCGGCCACTTCAGCTACGAACAATACCGCGATAAAATTGATGAAGTCATCAAGGAAGCCAAAATCCTCGGCCTCCAATATGCCGGCTGCGCCTGGATTCCGCATAAACCCCCTTTTGATGAAGCCCAGGCCCGCGCCGCCATCGCCGTGTTCAACAAGGCCGGCGAAGCCCTCGCCAAGGAAGGCATCAAATTCTTCTACCACGTCCACGGCTATGAGTTTCATCCCTACCAGAATGAAACCCTCATGGACCTCATGCTCAAAGAAACCAAACCAGAATTCGTCGCCTTTCAAATGGATGTCTTGTGGGTCTTCTTCCCCGGCCAGGACCCCGCCAAATGGCTCCAAAAATACGGCAGCCGCTGGGAACTGATCCATCTCAAGGACTTGAAGAAAGGCGTCGAGCGCGGCAGCCTCTCCGGCAGCACCGATGTGTCCAACGACGTCATCCTCGGCACCGGCCAGGTCAACTATCCCGAAGTGCTCCGCGCCGCCCGCCGCGCCAAGGTGAAATGGTACTTCATCGAGGACGAATCCCCCTCCGCCGCTGAACAAATCCCCCAAAGCCTTCAATTCCTCGAGCGCGTGCGCTTTTAACCGCCCTCCCCCCCTCACCTCCCCCTGGCCATCCCGCCTCTCTCCGGCTGCCCCGCCGCCGGCGCCGCCTGATTTTCCCCTTTGAGTTTTCTCGCGTCCAATGATAGCGTCGCGCCCCGATTGAGTGGGAAGGATGCACGATGGATTACAAGACAACACTTAACCTGCCCAGGACGGACTTCCCCATGAAGGCCGATCTGGTCACCCGCGAACCCGAGCGCCTTGAGCGCTGGGAAACCACCCGCCTTTACGACCAAATCATGCGCGCCCGCGCCGGCGCCCCCAAGTTTGTCCTCCACGACGGCCCCCCCTTTGCCAACGGCGACGTCCACATCGGCACGGCCCTCAATAAAACCCTCAAGGACATCCTCATCCGTTACAAATCCCTGCGCGGCTTCTGCGCCCCTTACGTCCCCGGTTGGGACTGCCACGGCCTCCCCATCGAATTCAAGGTCATTCAGGAATTGCGCAAGACCGGCCAGGCTGCCACCGACCCCGCCGCCATCCGCCGCGCATGTGACGCCTACGCCCGCAAATTCATCCATCTCCAACGCCAGCAATTCAAACGCCTCGGCGTCCTCGGCGACTGGGAACATCCCTACCTCACCCTCGACCAGCAATATGAGGCCGATGAACTGCGCCTCTTCGCCGACCTCGTGGAAAAAGGCTTCATCTACCGCGGCAAAAAACCCGTCTATTGGAGCATCCCCTGCCGCACCGCCCTCGCCGAAGCCGAGGTGGAATATCAAGACCACCTCAGCCCCAGCATCTATGTCAAATTCCCCCTCGTGGATCATCCCGGCAACTTCCTGCTGATCTGGACCACCACCCCCTGGACCCTCCCCGCCAACCTCGCCGTCGCCTACAACTCCGCCTTCACCTACTCCGTCGTCCAGGTGGAGGCCGAGCTTTACATCCTGGAAACCATGCTCGTGCCCACCGTGGCGGAAAAATGCCAGTGGGAAAATTACCAGATCGTCCGCACCCTCTACCCCGAGCACCTCAAAGAGCTGGTGTATCAGCACCCCTTCTGCCAGCGCACCGGACGCCTCCTCCCCGGCGATGACTTCGTGGACAACCAGACCGGCACCGGCTTCGTCCACATCGCCCCCGGCCACGGCATGGAAGACTACCTCCTCGGCCTCCGCGAGGGCCTCCCCATCTACTCCCCCGTCAACGACGACGGCTGCTTCACCCACACCCCCGACCTCCCCGCCGAGCAGCAAATGCCCGCCGCCATGCTCGGCAAATCCATCCTGGAAAAACCCGGCAAAAGCGAGGCCAACGAAGCCGTCCTCCACGAGCTGCGCGCCCGCAAATTGCTGCTCCACCAGGAAAATTACCATCACAGCTACCCCCACTGCTGGCGCAGCAAAACCCCCGTCATCTTCCGCGCCATGGACCAGTGGTTCATCCGCGTGGACCACCAGGGCTTCCGCCAGCGCGCCCTGGCCGAAATTGACCGCGTCCACTGGGTCCCCGCCTGGGGCGTCAACCGCATCAAAGGCGCCGTCGAATCCCGCCCCGACTGGTGCATCTCCCGCCAGCGCGCCTGGGGCGTCCCCTTGCCCGCGTTCTATGACGCCGACGGCCGGCCCATCCTCGACGCCCGCATCGTCCGCGCCGCCGCCCGCCTCATCGAAAAACACGGCAGCCAGATCTGGTTTGAAACCAGCGCCGAAGACCTCTGGAAATTGCTCCGCCCCGACGACTGGGCCGGCCCCGAAGCCGCCTCCAAATCCATGGACACCCTCGATGTCTGGATTGACTCCGGCTCCTCCGCCCGCGCCGTCCTCATGCGCCGCCCCGAACTGCGCCACGGCCAACCGCCCGACCACCCCGACGACTGGCAGGCCGACGTGTACCTCGAAGGCTCCGATCAGCATCGCGGCTGGTTCCAATCCTCCCTCCTCCTCTCCCTCGCCGCCCACGGCGCCGCCCCCTTCAAAACCGTGCTCACCCACGGCTTCATGGTGGACGCCGACCGCGAAAAAATCTCCAAAAGCAAGCAGGGCCAGGGCGGCTACCTCAAGCCCCAAACCTCCGAACAATACATCAAGGACCACGGCGCCGATGTCGTCCGCCTCTGGGTCTCCTCCCAGGATTACCGCAATGACATCGTCGTCAGTGACGAACGCATCCGCAAAGTCGGCGAAACCTACCGCGTCATCCGCAACGCCCTCCGCTATCAGCTCTCCAACCTCTACGACTTCGACCCCGCGCAGCACGCCGTCCCCCCAGACCAGCTCACCGGCCTGGACCGCTGGATTTTGGACGAGCTGGCCTCCCTGGAAAATGAAGTCCTCCAGGCCTATGAAGCCTACGAATTTCACACCGTGTACCAAAGACTCAGCCAGTTCGCCGCCGTCGAGCTTTCCGCCATTTACCATGACCTGGTGAAGGATCGTCTCTACACCGACCCCGCCAACAGCCCCCGCCGCCGCAGCACCCAAACCACCCTCCACCGCCTGGCCACCAGCCTCTGCCAGTTGCTTTCCCCCATCCTCGTCTTCACCGCCGACGAAGCCTGGGATTTCCTCCCCGGCCGCCCCGCCGCCTCGGTCCACCTGAGCCAGTGGCAGCCCCAGGGCGTGCCCCTCCCCGAAGACCAGCGCCTCCTCTGGCGGCGCCTCTTCGCCGTCCGCGAACTCGCCCTCGCCGAACTGGAAAAGGCCCGCCAGGCCAAACTCATCGGCAAAGCCCTCGACGCCCAGGTCCGCCTCACGCTGGGCCACGAGGATTACGCCCGCCTGGCCCACCTCCGCGAAGACCTCCGCGAGCTCCTCAACGTCTCCCAGTTGCACCTGGCCGAAGACGCCTCCCTGGCCATGTCAGTTCACAAGGCCGCCGGCGAAAAATGCGAGCGCTGCTGGCATTGGGAATCCGACGTCGGCACCCACCCCGACCATCCCACCCTCTGCCGCCGCTGCCTCGCCGCGATTTAGATGGATTTCATTTGACCGCCCCGCCAACCGCCTGTATGTTCAGCCCCGCATGTTGGCAGAGCAACACAAGCTGCGTTTCGCCGTAGGCGTAGTCGGCAACGACTGACGCGGCCCGGAGCTTTGGTGTGCTTGCCTCGTGGCCGCCCGCGGTCTCCAGGAGAGACGCGGGTTTTTGATTTTCAGGCCGCCCGCAAGCCCCGCTCCGCCAGCAGACCGGATGCGCAACAAGTCCTGACATAATCAACCTGCTGACAAACTGAACCCTATGCGACACACCATCTCCGTCCTGGTGGAAAACAAGTTCGGCGTCCTCACCCGCGTGGCCGGCCTCTTCAGCGGCCGGGGCTACAACATTGACACCCTCAATGTGGCGCCCACCATGGACCCCAAAATCTCCCGCATGACCATCGTCACCCGCGGCGACGATGCCACCCTCGAACAAATCATCAAACAGCTCGACAAGCTCATCAATGTCCTCGAGGTGATTGATTTCCGCGACGGCGAATACGTGGACCGCGAACTCGCCCTCGTCAAGGTCAAGGTGGATGCCAAAACCCGCTCCGAAGTGATGCAAATCACCGACATCTTCCGCGCCAAAATCGTGGACGTTCAACCCAAATCTCTGACCATTGAAATCACCGGCGGCGAAAGCAAGGTGGAAAAATTCATCGCCCTCATGAGCACCTTCGGCGTGCTGGAACTCACCCGCACCGGCAAGGTGGCCCTGCCCCGCACCCCCTGATCGTCCCTTACTGGGCCTTGTCCGCCTGCTCCAGGGCGCGCAGAATCCGGCTGAACGCGTCGCGGATGTCGCTGTAATCCCGCACATCCACCGTGTAACGTCCATCCTGATTCGAGCGGGACGCCACACTCCCATCGGCAAACAATATGCTGACCAGTTGCTGCCGGTGATGCGTGCGCGGTTTCACGTTGAACGTCGCCAAATCCTCCGGACTCAGAAACTGCGTGTCCATCGCCAGCGCGCGGATTGGCTCCCCATTCCGGTTATACCCCAGCCGCCCCAGCACCGGCGCCTCCGGCAACGGCGCCCCCGGCGTGTCAAACAACCTCGTGTTGCCCCCGTGCCGGTAATAATAACTGCTCTGCGCCTGCGTCCGCCCCACCCGCTCCAGCTCCACCTCCGCATCCAGGGGCTGATCCGACGCCGGACAGAAAAACACCTTGGGCGTGCTGGCCAGATACTCCGCCAGCAGCAAACCCAAACCCGCCACCGCCCCGTTTTGGATGGATAACAGACTGGTGGGCGAGCCGGTGGACGGATAAAAACTGGCCGGGCTGGTGAACGGCGGCGCCTTGGGCCCAAAAGGAATCCGGCCCTCATAATCATGCGCATACGCCTGCACCGCCAGCCCAATCTGCCGCAGGTTGGAAATGCACACCGCCTTGCGCCCCGCCTGTTTGGCCGACGCCAGCACCGGCAGCACCAGCGCCATCAGCACCGCCAAAATCAATACCACCACCAGCAGCTCCACCAGGGTGAAGCCGCCCCGCCAGCTCGGGTGTGGGCGGCATCTCATCTTGCGGCACTCTCCGGCAGCTTACGGCTCTCGTCGCAGCAACAGATATCCGGCCCCGGACCCGGAGACCGGCATGGAAAACATGACATGCCCCGTCTGATTCGTCAATCGGCCCGCCGACGTCCACCCAGCCGGCGCCGTCCGCAAATTCGATGTCGTCAACGCCTCCAGCACCTCTCCCGGCTCGCTCCGCACCACCACCTCAAACTGCCCCTGCCTCACCCGCGGCGTTAGACATTGCGGCTCCTGCACCGCCCTCAGCCGCACGTTGTCGATGTCAAAAAAGCCCCCCTGCTTGTCAAACCCCGTGGTGGACATCAGCTCGATCCCCATCGGTCGCCCCGCCCACGCGTCCGTCGGCTTCACCGTCGGCACCCACACCTTGTAATCCCGGAAGTATCGCTCAAACACCGCATTGGTGTACACAATCGCCGTCGCTGCCACCGGCACCCGGTTGGTGGCCTCATCCAAATAATACAAACCAATCCGCATGCTCGCCCCGTTCGTCATCCCCCCGCCGCCGCCAAATACCGCCACCGTCAGTTCATACGCCTGCCCCACCTCATACACCGCATCAAATTCCGGTGTCGGCCGCTGCCCCAGCAAATCCCGCGCATAACGATCCATCCGCAGCCCCACCTCCGGCACCGCAAACAGCCAGATCGCCTGCGCGCCCTCCATGTTCGGCGTATGCTCCGCATTGGTGGAGGCCGGATTCACAAACACCCCCGTAAGCTGCGCCCACAAAAAACCCTGCCCCTCATCAAACCAGACCGGCTTGGGCGTCTTCTCCCAACCCGTGATCGCAATATCCACAAACGGCGTCGCCGGCAGTTCAAACGACCCGTTGGGCACCGGTATCACCTCCTCCACGCGCACGTGATCCACATCCCAATATCCCCCCATGTTATCAAAACCCGCCAGCGACATAATCTCCACCCCGATCACCTGCCCCGCCCACGGATCCTGCGGCGACACCTTCGCCGTCACACACGAAAACTCTACGAAATGATTGAAGTTGCTGAACGTTTGCGCCGTGTTGGTGATGATCAGCGAGGTCACCGGCACCCGGTTGGACGCCGCATCCGTGTAATACAACGCCACCCGCAGCCGCACCCCCTGCACCATCGCGCCCCCGCCCCCCATCACCCCCAAACTCAACCGATACGCCCGCCCGGCCCGATACCGCGCCTCCCCCGCCGGCGCGTTCTCCGTGGCCGGCCACCGCAGCTCCTGAAACAGACCCACGTCCGGCAGCGCAAACAAAAAAGCCGCCTGCGCCCCGTGCACGTTGTCTATGTACGCCGGATCATTGGTCCCCACGTTCAAGAATTGCCCGCTCAGGTTGAACCATTGCCGCACCGGATCCTGGGGATCCTCCACAAACCACAATGGCTTGGGCGTCTTCTGCCACGCCTCCAACCGCGGATCCGCAAAAGTTGTCCGCGGTTGTTCAAAGGAGCCGTTGGGCACATACAACCGGCCCGCCTGCACTTCAAACGCCATCATCAGCCCTCCCAGCCAGAGGGCTGCTTGAAACACCGCCGCCAAACGAATGTTCTTCATCTTCATTCCTTCTTGGGTTTTGGATTCACTGCTGCCGTTGCACCGGGCGGCAGCCCCCCTTCCAGCTCACAAAGATTGCCCCACAGGGGCGGATTTCAGCCCAGTATTATGTAACGGCTTCGGCCTTAAGCAAATAAAAATTCATCCGCAACCGCCCCCCTTGTCCAGAAAACGCCCCAGCCCTCGGCCGCTCACCAGCACCCCATCCTCAAGCAGTCAACGAGCCCCTCCCAGCTTTGCCCCCCCTCGCCGCAGCGCACCCCCCTCCTCCAACACCCGCACCCACCTTAAAAATCCAGCACGCTCCGCACTCCCACCACCACCGCATCATTTAGCTCCCGCGAGCCCCCCGGATGAATAATCCACTGCACCACCGGCTGTAAAATCCACACCCGGGTCAGCACCGCATGATAAGTAACCTCCACCGCCGCCTCGAAATCCGGCAGCGCCGCCACTTCCACTCCCGCCTCCCGCTCTTCGCGGGCCAGCCGGCGCACCTCGCGCGACATCTGCCCATAGACCACCCCCAGCCCCAGTTTGTCTTTGGCGCGCCCCGGCAGCAACCCCGTGTACACCAGCCCACCCTCCAGATAGAACTCCATCGGATTCCGATCAGCCGGACTGCCCGCCACCCGCATGAACAACTCCAATCCCTGGGCGGCATCAGCCGCCTCCTGCCAGAACATGCGCCCCGCCGCCAGATAAAAGCCGTAATTCATGTCCTTTTCCATCGGCACACCGCTGGAGCCCGGATCCGCCAACGATAGCCCCGTGTCGTCCAACCGCGCATGGGAAAATCGTCCCGTGTGCCAGAAAGTCCCCAGAGCCACCCGCCACGGCTTGACCCCCTCCGCTCCTGTTTCGTTATGCCATTGCCACTCGCTCAGATAAAAAGCGCCATGATTGAATGACCATTCCACTCCCCGCCGGTTGCGCAATCGCCCGTCCGCATGATAAGCCAGCGGATCCCCCGCATACAGCCCCTGACGCCAGTGGAATTTGTCGCTGATTTGCCAGCCCAACCGCACCCCGGGCACCGCAAACGGGTACGCTGGCGTGGGCATGTTCAAAGCCATCAAGGCCGGCCAGCCAAAAGATGAATGAATGAACGGCAGCGAATGTACAGAGGCGGGAAACTCCTCATCGGCCGCCAGTTGCCCCACCCGTAAAGCCAGCCGCTCCTGCGCCAGTTTTTGCTCATACCAAATCTCGTGCAACCGCCAACCATCAGGAGCATCTATACCGCTGACGATCATCAGATCCCCCACCCGCCGCGCCGATAAACTGCGCCCATGCGGCACCAGCAGACAGGCATGGAACATCCCCCCAGCCCAGCCCAATGTCGGCTCCGTCTCCACGCGCATCTCCGCCCGCAGCAGCGCATCCACCTCCCCGCCGCTCTCCCGGCCGCCCGTCGTATTCCACCATCCCTCGCTGATATACACCACTCGCGGCGAAAACCCTCTCTCCTTCAAGGCCGATAGCAACCCCCATCCTTGATTGGGCGCAGTCTGCCACGGCGTAACTTGTCCCGTCCCCGAATCGTCAGCCCGGCTCAAGCCCGTGAGCAACTGCAATAACAGCCACCCCCGGAGTAATCCCATGAAAACCCCCGGCCCGCCGCTGCTCCCCGTGCGGCACTTTGCTCCACCATTCACGCCTTTCTCATCGTCTGCCATTTTCGCCACTCCATGCGTCGCCCTCACCCCTCCGCCTCTGCCCGCCATCCCCGAATCTTAATTGCCTGGCCCACTTCCAGCAAAGCAGCCTGCCAAAATCCCTGAATCTGTGCACCAAAAAAAGCCGGCTCCAAGGCCGGCTTCTTCCTTAGGCCCGCCCTCCCAGGGCCCACCAGACAAAGCAGTGCTTCCGCCAATTCCTGCCTGCCTCGTCTCTCAAATGACAAAATCCAGCGGCCCCTCCACCGGACCTTGAAGTTGCCGGTAGCGCTCACAAACATCCGCCAGGGTAAAACGCTCCAGCGTCTGCACCAACGCCTGCCGCACCTCCGCCATCACACTCCGAATCCCGCACCGCGCCTCATCAGGACACGAACAGGGCTCGTAAAAATGCTGGCTCACGCATCCCACCGGCGCCAGCGCCCCCTCCAAATGCCGCAACACCATCGCCAGCGTGATTTCCTCCGGCCGCCGCGCCAGTTGATACCCTCCCCGCACCCCTCGCCGGCTCTCCACCAACCCCGCCTCCCGCAAATCATTCAGGATATGCTCTAGATAGCGCTTCGGTATGTTCTGTTGCCGGCTGATCTCCTGCATGCTCACCACCCCCTGCCCATGCCGCAGCCCCAACACCGCCAGGGCCCGCAATGCATACTCGCCACGCGACGTCAGTTTCATAATTCCATAAACCGCAGAAATTCAAACGCCACCGGCCTTTTCCCGGCGCCTGTTCTACGAATTTTTTAACGCCATCAATTTACATATATTTATTGTATTTTTCAATTTTATTTTCTTTATTCACTTTCAATACGCTGTTGTTGAGTGATTTATAAATGTTAAAATAATACATTGACATGGTAGGATTTAGTTTTATCTTAACGCTGTCAACCGGCTTGACATGAAGCCACAGACAACAAATCAAGCACTGGCCCAAAGCCAGGCCCGCCCCCACGGGCCGCGCCCGGCCGTTTGGCTTCGTCCCCTTCATGCCCCGCCCACCATCCCCTCCCGGCAATCGCTCTTCGTTCTATGGATGGCCTTGAGTCTCGCCCTTGCCGGCCTGCTCCCCCTTCCCCTGCACGCGGCCACCGAAACCCGCCTCCTCAACGCCTCCTACGATCCAACGCGCGAGTTTTACACCGAAATTAATCAGGTCTTCTCCCGGCTCTGGCTGGATAAAACGGGCCAGAAAATCAACATTCTCCAGTCCCATGGCGGCTCCGGCAAACAGGCCCGTGCGGTCATTGACGGCCTCGATGCCGACGTCGTCACCCTGGCCCTGGCCTATGACATTGATGCCATCGCCGAAAAAGCCCGGCTCCTGCCCACCAACTGGCAGCAACGCCTGCCCCACAACAGCTCCCCTTACACCTCCATCATCGTCTTCCTCGTCAGGCAGGGTAACCCCAAAGGCATCCGCGACTGGCCCGACCTGATCCGCCCCGATGTCAAAGTCGTCACCCCCAACCCCAAAACCTCCGGCGGCGCCCGCTGGAATTACCTCGCCGCCTGGGCCTTCGCCCTCGAAAAATTTCAGGGCGACGAATCCAAAGTCCGCGAATTCGTCACCGCCATCTACCAAAACACCCCCATCATGGACTCCGGTGCCCGCGGCGCCGCCACCACCTTCATCCAACGCGGCATTGGCGACGTCCTGATCGCCTGGGAAAACGAAGCCCTCCTTGCCCTGCGCGAAGCCGGCAAGGGCAAAGTCCAAATCGTCGTCCCCTCCCTCAGCATCCTGGCCGAACCTCCCGTCGCCGTCGTGGACCGCGTCGCCGCGCGCCGCAAAACCCTCGACCTCGCCCGCGCTTACTTGGAATTCCTTTACACCCCGCAAGCCCAGGAAATCGCCGCCCGCCACTTCTTCCGCCCCCGCAACCCCGAAGTCCTGCAGAAATTCCGCCACCAATTCCCCGAAACCCGCCTGGTCACCGTGGACCAAATCTTCGGCGGCTGGCAGGCCGCCCAAAAAAGGCACTTTGCCGAAAACGGCGAATTCGACCAGATGCTTCGCCGCAAGTTCAAATCCCAATAATTCAAAAACACATGCCACTTGCATCTCTCATTGCTCCACCGCATAATCACGACACAATCAGTCGTCATCAGCTCATGCACGAATGCGCCCTCATCCAACAGCGTCTTGCCACGCTCCATAACCTGGCGGCTCATCACCCCGCCTTCCTGGACCTTGCCCCATTAAAATCCACCGCCTCCAACGGCCCCCTCACCATCGAGCTTCCCCGCTTCATTTTCCTTGGACCTCAAACCGGCGCCGACCCCCTCCGCATCGCCATCTTCGCCGGCCTGCACGGGGATGAACCGGAGGGTGTGCTGGCCGCCTTGGAGCTTCTGGAGCGTTGCGCCCGTCAACCCGCCCTGGCCGAAGGCTATTGTCTCTATGTCTATCCGCTTTGCAACCCCACCGGCCTCGCCGCCGGCACCCGCGAATCCGCCTCCGGCCGGGACCTCAACCGCGAATTCTGGCGCGGCAGCGCGGAACCCGAAGTACAACTCCTGGAGGCCGAGCTGCGCTCCCACCGTCTGCATGGCCTCATTGCCTTGCACACCGACGACACCAGCCCCGGCTTCTACGGCTATGCCAGCGGCGCTTCACTGAGTGAGCACCTCCTGCCCCCGGCCCTGGCGGCGGCGGAAAAGTTTGTGCCCCTCAATCGCGCCACCATCATTGACGGCTTTCCCGCCCGCGACGGAATCATCCGCGAGGGTTTCCCCGGCGTGTTGCATGGCCCCCCGGACCAAAGCCCGCAGCCCTTTGATGTCATCCTCGAAAGTCCGCGCGCTGGCGCTTTGCCCGCCAAACTCGAGGCGCTGGCACAGGCAGTCCTCACGTTGCTGGCCGAATATCGCCAGTTCATCGCCTACGCCGCCAATTTGTAATTGGCAGCGCTTCAAAAAAACCTTAGACAAAAGCTAGATTGCCAAACTAATGTCCACGCGCAAAACCACCCTGCTGCCCGGCTTCGGCCTGACGATGGGCTTCACGCTCTTTTACTTGAGCCTGGTGGTGCTGCTGCCCATCGGCGCCCTGCTCTGGCGGGTCGCGGAGCTGAGCTGGTCCGACTTCTGGCGCGAAGCCATCAGTGAACGCGCCCTGGCGGCCTACCGCCTGACCTTCGGCGCTTCTTTGTGCGCCGCCCTCATCAACGCCCTCTTCGGCACCCTTCTGGCCTGGGTCCTCACCCGCTACGAATTCCCCGGCCGCCGGCTCGTGGATGCCCTGGTGGACTTCCCCTTCGCCCTGCCCACCGCTGTGGCAGGGCTGACGCTGGCCAGTTTGTTTGCCGAAAACGGCTGGCTCGGCCGTTACCTCGTGCCCTTGGGCATCAAGGGCGCGTTCACCCCCCTGGGGGTCGTCATTGCGCTGACCTTCGTCGGTCTGCCCTTCATGGTCCGCACCCTCCAACCCGTGCTCTCCTCCCTCGAACGCGATGTCGAGGAGGCCGCCGCCAGCCTGGGCGCTGGCCGCTGGCGTACCTTTACCCGGGTCATCGCGCCCATGCTCCTGCCACCCATGATCACCGGTTTCGCCCTGTCTTTTGCCCGCGCCATCGGAGAGTACGGCTCCATCGTCTTCATCAGCGGCAACCTCCCCTACCGTACCGAGATCGCCCCCTACCTCATTGTCACCCGCCTGGAGGAATACAACTACCTCGGTGCCATGGCCATGGCCGTGGTGCTGCTGGCCGTCTCCTTCGTCCTCCTGGCCGTCGTCAATACCATCGAACGCTGGGCCGGACGTTTCCAGGAATAACCCCCAACAACTCCCATGGCAGGCCACGTCAAAAGTCAAATGCACGCGCCCCGCCGGGCCTTGCGCCGCAGCACGGATGAACCCGCCTGGGTCCGCTGGGGGCTGACCCTCCTGGCCATGGCCTTTGCCGTCGTGTTTCTCTTTCTGCCCCTGGCCAATGTCTTTGCCCAGGCCCTCAGCCGGGGCTGGCACTACTACCAACAGTCCATCACCCACCCCCACACGCTGGCAGCCATCAAGCTAACCCTCACCATCGCCGCCATCTGCGTCCCCCTGAATTGCCTCTTCGGTCTGGCCGCCGCCTGGGCCATCGCCAAATTTGAGTTCCGCGGCAAGTCCATCCTGACCGCCCTGATTGACCTCCCCTTCTCCGTCTCCCCCGTCGTCTCCGGCCTGATGATCGTTGTCCTCTTCGGCGCTCAGGGCTTCCTGGGGGAGTGGCTGCGCGACCGCGGCATCCACATCGTCTTCTCCGTCTCCGGCATGGTGCTCGCCACGCTGTTTGTCACCTTCCCCTTCGTCGCCCGCGAGCTTATTCCCGTCATGCAGGCCGCCGGTTCAGACCAGGAACAGGCCGCCCTCACCCTCGGCGCCAGCGGCTGGCGCACCTTCTGGCATGTCACGCTCCCCTCCGTCAAATGGGGCCTGCTCTATGGCATCATCCTCTGCAACGCCCGCGCCATGGGCGAATTTGGCGCCGTCTCCGTCGTCTCCAGTCACATCGCCGGCTTGACCGACACCCTCCCCCTGCGGGTGGAAAAACTTTACAACGAATACAATGCGGCCGGGGCCTTCGCCGTCGCCAGCCTCCTGGCCCTCCTGGCCCTCCTTACCCTTGTCATTAAAACCTGGCTGGAGTGGCGCGTGGCCCGCGAGGAGCTGCTGGCCCAGCAAGGCGCCGAAACCCCGCCGCCAAATAATTCCGGGCATTCAGGGAACGCATGAGCATCCAACTCCGCAATCTCACCAAACGCTTTGGCAACGTCGAAGCCGTCAGCCGCGTCAACCTCGAAGTCCAGGACGGCGAGCTGCTCGCCCTCCTCGGCCCCAGTGGCTGCGGCAAAACCACCGTCCTCCGCATGATCGCCGGCCTCGAGGAACCCACCGAAGGCGACATCTTCATCCATGGCGAGCGCGTCAATCACGTCCCCGTCCAACGCCGCAACATCGGCTTCGTCTTTCAAAATTACGCGCTCTTCAAAACCATGAACGTCTTTGACAACATCGCCTTCGGCCTCAAAATCAAAAAATGGAAACCCGCCGACCAGGCCCGCCGCGTTCAGGAATTGTTGAAGCTGTTTGACCTCGAGGGCCTCAGCCAGCGTTACCCCCACCAGCTCTCCGGCGGCCAGCGCCAGCGCGTCGCCATTGCCCGCGCCCTCGCCATCCAGCCCCGCGTGCTCCTCCTCGACGAGCCTTTCGGCGCCGTGGACGCCAAAATCCGCCAGGAGCTCCGCGAATGGCTCGTGCACCTCCACGACGAACTGAACCTCACCACCATCTTCGTCACGCACGACCAGGAGGAGGCCATGGAGGTCAGCCGCCGCATCGCCATCTTCTCCCGCGGCCGCCTCGAACAAATCGGCTCCCCCCGCGAGGTGTACGAGCAGCCGGCCAACGAATTCGTGGCCCGCTTCGTCGGCGTCATGAACGTGCTGGAAACAGTCGTCCAAAACGGCCGCGCCCGCTGCGGCGAATTGGAATTCCCCGCCCACGGCCTGAATGAAGGCCAGGCCATGCGCATCGGCTTCCGGCCCTATGCCGTGCAAATTTCCCCCGACCTGACCCAATACCGTTATCGCGCCGTCCTCCGCCACACGTTCTTCCTCGGCATCATGCTGCGCCTTGAACTGGAGCTCCCCTCCGGCCTCACCCTCCGCGCCCGCATGACCAAGGAGGAATACAACGCCCTGGGCCTCCATGATAATTGCGAGGTCTCCTTCCAAATCAAAGCCTACCGCATCCTCGCCCAGGAAGGCGCGCCCCTTCCCCCCGAAACCAGCCAGATCATCGAAATGCCCCCCAACCTGGGCGAAGGCATCTAAGACCGCCACGTCCCGTGCCCCCCTCCCGCCGCCGGGAGCTATACTTGCGCTTGCCAGACGGCCTTTTCCGCCAAATGATGGGCCCCATGGCATTGACGCCGGCCCACAAACCCAATTCCCCCAGACTGCTGGGCATCGAAGGCGGCGGCACCTCCACCGTCGCCCTGTTTGTCCATGGCCGGCAAGTCCAGCGCTGGGAAGGCGGCCCGGCCAACCTCCATTTGCTTTCCGATGATCAGTTGTCCCGCCTCCTCGCCGAAATCGCCCATCTTTTCCCCCGCCCGGACGCCGTGGCCATCGGTTTGCCCGGCGCGCGCCTGGAATCTGACCGCGAGCGCATCCGCCGCGCCGCCGCCCGCTGCTGGCCCAATGTGCCCTGCCTGGCCACCAACGACCTGGAAACCGCCCTGGCCGCTCAACCCGCCCGCCAGCCCCTCCCCCGCGTGCTCGTCCTCAGTGGCACTGGCTCCTGCTGCTACGGCCAGGCTGGCGGACGCGGCATCCGCACCGGCGGCTGGGGCCATCTGCTGGGCGACTGGGGCAGTGCCTATTGGATTGCCCTCACCGCCCTGCGCCAAACTCTCGCCATCTACGACCACACCCGCCGCTGGCCCTCCCTCGGCGCGCGATTCCTCGCCCGCCTCCATTTGAATGTGCCCGAAGACCTCATTGACTGGGCCAAAACCGCCACCAAGGACCAGATGGCGGCCCTCGCCGTCACCGTCTTTGACGCCGCCCATCACCGCGACCGCCACGCCCAAGCCGTCCTGCGCGAAGCCGCCATCCATCTCGCCACCGACGCCGCCGCCTGTGCCCGGCGCATGGCGCCCCCCCGCGCCCGCGTCGAGTTTATCCTGGCCGGCGGCACCCTCTTGAAACAGCCCCGCTTTGCTGCCCTGGTCACCCGCGAAATTCGCGCCCGCTGGCCCCAGGCCCGCGTAGTCAAACTCGGCCGCGAAAGCGCCTGGGGCGCCGTTCACCTCGCCGCCCAAATGGCCGGGGCTCAAGTTGCTGCCTCCGCGCCACCTTCACCGCCGCCCTTCAAACTCAGCCCCGTGCTCTCCCCCACTGAAGAACCCAACCCCCGCTCCCGCCACCTGGATCGCCTGCCCTTGTCCGCCGCCATTGAATTGATGTTGCGCGAGGAGCAAAACACTCCCCACGCCGTGCGCGCCGCCGCCCGCGATTTGGAGCAGTTCATCCGCCACGTCGTCCGTGCTTTCCGTCACGGCGGCCGCCTCTTTTATGTCGGCGCCGGCACCAGCGGACGCCTGGGCATCCTCGACGCCAGCGAGTGCCCCCCCACCTTCAGCGTCCCCCCGGACATGGTGCAAGCCATCATGGCCGGCGGGCCGCCTGCCGTCTCTCACGCCGTGGAAGGCGCCGAGGATGACGTCGAGGCCGCCCGGCTTGCCATCGTGGGCCGCGGCATCACCCCCCGCGATGTCGTCCTTGGCATCGCCACCAGCGGACGCACCCCCTTCGTCCTGGCCGCCCTGCGCCAGGCCCGCCAACAAGGCGCGCGCACCGCCCTCCTCCATTGCAATCCGCGCCTCGTACTGCCCCCCGAAGACCAACCACACCATGCGCTGTGCCTTCCCACCGGCCCCGAAGTGCTCACCGGCTCCACCCGCCTCAAGGCCGGCACCGCCACCAAACTCGCCCTCAACCTCATCTCCACCCTCAGCATGGTAAAACTCGGCAAGGTCCTGGGCCATTGGATGGTGGACATGCGCCCCACCAATGCCAAATTGCGCGCCCGCGCCGTCCGCATCGTCACCCAGCTCGCCGGGGTCTCCGCCGCAGTCGCCCACGCCACCCTCCAGGACTGCGACTGGCACATTCGCCACGCCGTCCGCCGGCTGGCCCGCCGCCGTCCCGCTCAGGGCAGAGTCGCCAGATAATCCTTGATCAGTTGCACATTCGCCGGCGGGGTCTCGTAAGGCAGGCAGCCCGTCCCCAGCAGGCAGTTGGGATGCCCCCGCGTCAGCGCCACGATCCGATCTATCTCCCGGTAAATCCGCTCCGGCTCCTCGCACGCTACAATCGCCGCGTCCATGTTCACCCGAATCCGCACCTGCGGATGCTCCACCCGCGCCCGCGCCACAAACGCCGCCTGATCCGTCTCCACGTTGCACACCACAAATTGCGTGCCGGTGGACATCAAGTCGTCATAAATGCGATAAGTGTCTCCCCCCATGATGCACGGCACAGGATGCCCCACAATCTCGGCCGCCAGCGCCAGGATCCGCCTCAACGCCGGCAGCTCCACCTCACGAAATTGCCGCGGCGACAGCAGCGGCGGCGCCGCGGCCGACTCAAAAAAGGCTATCTCCAGCCCCGCCGCCGCAATGGCCCGGCAAAACCGGGCCTGATGCTCCGCCAGTTGCATCAACCAGCGCGCCGTCAATTCCGGACGCAACGCCACATCCTCGCACAGGTTCTGTATGCCCCGCAGGTTGAACGCCACCGAAAACGGCCCCGCCACCGGTATTCGCACATCCGCCTCGGGCAGCTCGTGCTTCAGCCGCTGCCCCACCCCAATCACCATCGGCAGACGCCCATCCCGCTGCGGATCAAATGGACGCAGCGCCAGCCCCTCCTCCAGACTCCCTACCAACGGCTCATGGATCGCCGGTATGCCGTTGCCTTCCGGCACCGTGACCCGCGCCCCGTAGGCCTCGGCCTCCAAATTGTAAA
Organism: Verrucomicrobiia bacterium; assembly: GCA_026414565.1. Classification (NCBI taxonomy): domain Bacteria; kingdom Pseudomonadati; phylum Verrucomicrobiota; class Verrucomicrobiia; species Verrucomicrobiia bacterium. The sequence goes on along the minus strand of JAOAIT010000005.1, from coordinate 17,013 downwards.
TATCAATCCCCACCACCACCGGCGTATGCCGGTAGGCCAGCCAGGCCGCCCGATGCCCCGCATACAACAGCTCCGCATCGCGCGACACCTCCCACGGCGTCCGCCCCACAAACCGCGCCGCGTGCTCATACACCGCCGGCGTGAAGGGCAAACTCATGCAGCCTCCCGTCCCCCCAAAAGCTCCGGCGACAGCTCCGCCGCCGACTCCGCATCCAAATACAACACCGCCTGCGGCTGCCGCCGCAGAATCGAGGCCGGACATTGTGTGCTCACCGGCCCCGCCAACGCCAGCCGCACCGCCTCCGCCTTGCGCCGCTCCGGCACCACGCACACCATCTTCCGCGCCGCACACAGCGCCGGCACCGTCAGCGTATAGGCGTATTGCGGCACCGCCGCCAGATTCGGAAACGCCCCCTCCCCCACCTGCTGCCGCCGGCATCGCTCGTCCAACTGCACCAGCTTCATCACCCGCCGATCCGCAAAGTCCGCCACCGGCGGATCATTAAAGGCAATGTGCCCGTTCTCCCCAATCCCCAGACAACACAAATCCACCGGCCCCTCGCTCAGCAGCGCCGTGTAACGCTCGATCTCCTGCAACGGCTCGAGCGCCTCCCCCTGAATATAATGAAAGGCCAGCGGCCGCACCTTCAACTCCACCCGCTCCCGCAGAAACCGCCGAAAACTCGCCGGATGCTCCGCGCTGATCCCCAAATACTCATCCATGTGAAACAGCCGCACCCGCCCCCACTCCACCCCCGGCAGCGCCGTCAGCGCCGCCAAAAATTGCTCCTGCGACGCCGCCGACGCCAGAATCACCCGCGCCTGCCCCTGCGCGGCCAGCACCGCGGCCAGATAATCCCGCACCTCCGCCGCGGCCGCCGCCGCCATCGCGGGCTGGCTGTCATACACCCGTACCGCCAGCGCCTCCACCTTGAACGCGTGCATTAAACTCATGGCTCACCGATACTCCGCCCACTCCGGCTCGGTCTGGAATATCCACCGATAATACTCATGCCCCTGCAGCTTGGACGCCGCCGCCTCGTCCACCACCACCGTGCATTTGGGATGCAGTTGCAACGCCGTCGCCGAAATCATCGCCGTCACCGGCCCCTCCACCGCCTTCGCCACAATCTCCGCTTTATGCGCCCCCGTCGCCAGCAACAAACACCGCCGCGCATCCAGAATCGTCCCCACCCCCATCGTGATCGCCCGGCGCGGCACCTTGTTGGGATCCCCAAAGTAAATCGCGTTCTGCGCCACCGTCGTCGGCGTCAACGCCTTCACCCGCGTCCGCGACAGCAGCGCCGACAGCGGCTCGTTGAAGCCAATGTGCCCGTCCCGTCCTATCCCCAACAACTGCAAATCCACCCCCCCAAAGCGTTTGATCAGTTTCTCGTACTCCTCGCACTCCCGCTCCAAATCCGCCGCCATGCCATTGGGCAGATGCGTCATCCGCGGGTTGATGTTCACATGGCTGAACAAATGCCGCTGCATGTACTGCCGGTACGTATTCGGATCCTCCGGTGGCAGCCCCACATACTCATCCAGATTAAACGTCCGGCACAGGGAAAAATCCAGCCCCTCCTCCTTGTGCATCCGCACCAAATGGGCATACACCGCCTCCATCGTGCCGCCCGTGGCCAGGCCCAGCACCAAAAATGGATTCTCACGCAGCGCTTTGGCGATCAATTTGGCCACCAACAGCGAGGCGGCCTCCGCATCTTGTTGAATGATGACTTCCATATTCAGACTCTGTTGCCCCCGGCAAAAACCATCTCACGAGGCTTGGCGCGGGCGTTGCGTTTGAGCCATCACCTTACTCCTACCGCCGTTCCAGTCAAAACCTATCATTGCACCCCGCCACACTTTGTTCTATCTAGTGCCTCGCATAAATGCACTCCTGCATGTTGCCTGTTCATGAAACCGGACGCCTTGATCCCTGACGGCCCCGCCGCCATCTACCGCCTCGCCACCCGCGCCCCCGGACCACCAGGGCGCCTCCCCCTCACCGATGCCGACCTCCGCTCCCGCCCCAGCGGCGACTTGTTTGGCATGACCCAAAATGCCGCCATGGGGTGGAACCCCGCCGAACTCCGGCGCCCCCATTTCCTCATTCTCAGCACCCAGGGGGGGCTCCGCGACGCTGCCGGCCGGCCCATTGCTCTGGGTTACCACACCGGCCACTGGGAAATCAGCGACCTGGTGGCCCACGCCGCCCGGGAGTTTCAACGCCTCCAAACCATCCCTTTTGCCGGCTATTGCAGCGACCCTTGTGACGGACGCACCCAGGGCACCCCCGGCATGATGGACAGCCTCCCCTATCGCAATGATGCCGCCCAAATCTTCGGCCGCCTCATCCGCTCCCTCCCCACCACCCAGGGCGTGCTGGGCGTGGCCACCTGTGACAAGGGCCTCCCCGCCATGATGATGGCCCTGGCCGCGGCCCGCCATCTGCCCGTGGCCCTGGTGCCCGGCGGCGTCACCCTGCCCCCGGAATCCGGCGAAGATGCCGCCGCCATTCAAACCATCGGCGCGCGCTACGTCCACGGCCTGATCACCCTCGAGCAGGCCGCCGACTACGGCTGCCGCGCTTGTGCCACCCCCGGCGGCGGCTGCCAATTCCTCGGCACCGCCGCCACCGCCCAGGTGGTCGGCGAAGCCCTCGGCCTCACCGTACCCCACGCCGCACTGGCCCCCAGCGGGTTTCCCGTCTGGCACGACCTGGCCACTCGCTCCGCCCGCGCCCTGGTGCGCATGCAACAACGCCGCCTCTCCGGCGCTCACGTCCTCACCCCGGCCAGCCTCCACAATGCCATGACCGTCTTCGCCGCCTTCGGCGGCTCCACCAACCTCCTCCTGCATCTGCCCGCCATCGCCCATGCCGCCGGCCTCCCCCGCCCCACCGTCAACGACTGGCGCCGCATTCTCCACCGCACCCCACGCCTCGTCAGCGTGCTCCCCAACGGCCCCATCCACCATCCCACCGTCCGCGTCTTCCTGGCTGGCGGTGTGCCGGAGGTCATGCTCCACCTGCGCCGCCTCGGCCTCCTCGAAACCGCCGCCTTGACCATCACCGGCGCCACTGTGGACGAAATGCTCGACGCCTGGGAAAAATCCCCCCGCCGCCGCAAATTCCGCCAACTCCTGCAAAAGCTGGATGGCGTGCATCCAGACGAAGTCATCCTTCCCCCGGACCAGGCGGCCGCCCAGGGTTTGTCCGGCACCCTCCTCTTCCCCGAAGGCAACCTCATGCCGGAAGGGGCGGTCATCAAGAGCACCGCCGTGGACCCCCGCCTGCTCGACCCCCAGGGCGTCTATCATCACGAGTCCCCCGTCAAAGTTTTCGTCAGCGAGGCCGCCGCCATGGAGGCCATCCGCCAGAAACGCATCCACGCCGGCGACATCATGGTCATCGCCGGCATCGGCCCCCTCGGCACCGGCATGGAGGAAACCTACCAGGTCACCTCTGCCCTCAAATACCTGCCCTACGGCGGCCGGGTGGCCTTGCTCACCGATGGCCGCTTCTCCGGCGTCTCCACCGGCGTCTGCATCGGCCACATCGGCCCCGAAGCGCTCGCCGGCGGCCCCCTCGGCAAACTGCGCGATGGCGACCTGGTCCGCATTCACTTGGATATGCGCCGCCTCGCAGGCTCCGTCAATATGGTGGGCGAAAAAGGCCGCCCCGTCAGTCCCGCCCACGGGGCAAAAATCCTGCAACGCCGCCCCCCTCATCCCGATTTGGCGCCCCACCCCAAACTGCCCCCCGCCACCCGCTTGTGGGCGGCCTTGCAATCAGTAAGCGGGGGAGCCTGGGGCGGCGCCGTCTTCGATGTGGACGCCATCTGCGCCAGGCTCATGGAGGCCAGAGCCAGACGTTAACGCCGGCCCGGATTTCACCAGCACAGACATCAGCTACTGTTGAGGTTTTGCTTGCGCCAGCACGCCTTCTTGGGCAGCATTCCCCGCGATGAAATTCCCCTGCATGATCGCTGGGCTTGTGGCCTGCGCCGCCCTGCTTCGCCTCCAGGCCGCCCCCGCTACCTGGCAATTTCAACAGGGGCCTAACCACCTGCAAATCCTCCATCAGGCGCGCCCTCTGTTGCTCTACGTTTTCACCAACACCCAGTTCAAGCCTTACGTCAAAGAACTCTGCACCCTCCAGGGCACTAATGTGCTGCTCGACGCCCCCGCCGACCATTTGCATCACCACGGCCTGATGCTCGCCTTCAAGGTCAACGACATCAATTTCTGGGAGGAATCCCCCACCGCCGGCGTCCAAGTCGCCATCGCCTGGCCCGGCCCGGCCAAAGATCGTTGCGTAGCCTTTATAGACCAACGCGGCGAAGCCGTCCTGGCCCAGCGCCTGGCCTGGCTCCCACAGGCCCATCGCCACGACCCTGACCCCCGCCCCGCAGCGCTGCTCACCGAAGAGCGCATCCTCCGCCTGCGCGTCCATCCCGAACTGCAGGAAGTCTCCCTGGAATGGCATTCCACTTTCACCACCGGCTCCACCACCAATGTCTTTCGTATCAGCGGCGCAGGCTATCACGGCCTCGGACTCCGTCCCCTCCCCTCCTTCAACCGCGTGGCCCGCCGCTTAAACCCCATCGGCGCCGCCTACTCCCCCGAGGCCCGCTGGGACGTTGTCGGCGGCGAATGGGGCGCCCTGGTGGGACCAGTAAATGGCGGCGAAATCACCCTCACCCTCTTTAATCACCCCTTGAACACCGCCCCGCCCATGTTCTTCTCCATGCTCAACGCCTTTGCCTATCTCTCCGCCACCCAGGCCCTCGACCAACAACCCCAAACCTACCGCGCCGGCGAGAGCTTCACCCTGCGCTACCTCGTCACCCTCCACCAGGGCGCGCGCACCGTGGATTTTCTCAATTCTCGCGCCTTCCTCAAGGCCGCTCCCCGCAACTAGCCTCACCCCCGGCCGCCTCATGAATCCAGCATCCACCATAACCTGCGGCAAACCCACGGCCTTGCCTCCCGGCGCCTCCCGTGGCCTTGCCCCCGTCGGCTGGTGGCAGTGCCATTTTCCTTTCAAGACCCTGCTCAACCATTCAACCTGCTAACCCCTTCATTCCTATGGCCAACATCCACATCGGCATCAATCTCGAGTTCGTCCGGCACGATGACAAACCCTTTGAATGGGGCGTCCGGAAAGCCGCCGAACTGGGTTACAAATTCATCGAACCCATGGTCCACTGGGGCCGCGAGCTGCTCAGCGAAGCCGGCTACTTCCACAGTGTCTCCATGCTCGATGACCCCCTCCGCATCAAGCGCGCCTGCGCCGCCCACAAAGTCCGCCTCTCCGGCCTCTCCGCCCATTGCCCCCTCATCAAACCGGAGATCAGCGTCGAATACCTCAAACAGGCCATCCGCTTCGCCGCCGAATGCGGCGCCCCGGTCATCAATACCGATGAAGGCCCCAAACCCGATTGGACCACCCCGGCCGAAGACCACGTCCTCATGCGTTACACCTTGATGGAAGCCGCCAAAGTGGCCGAGCCGCGCGGCATCCTCATCGGCCTCGAGTGTCATCAGCAATACAGCAAATCCCCGGCCGGACTGGACAAAATCTGGTCCCTCGTCAAAAGCCCCGTCATCGGCATCAACTTCGACACCGGCAACAGCTACCTCGCCGGCGAAGACCCCTACCCCTGGCTCGAGCGCGTCGTGGACCGCCTCGTCCACCTCCACGCCAAGGACATCAGCGTCCAACATTCCGCCGCCGAGCGCGGCAAAGTCACCGGCACCCCCGTGGGCTGCGCCTGCGGCGACGGCGTCATTGACTGGGAACGCGTCATCAAAATCTGCCGCAAAGCCCCACGGGACATTGTCTTCTCCGTGGAATGTGGCACCGTGGACCAGGCCGAGCGCTCCATCAAACACCTGAAAAAACTCCTGACGAAAAAATAAGCCGGCGCCCCCGGTACCCCTGCCTTCCCCCTCATGTTCGGCCTGCTTGCCACAACCCGCCCGGCGCGGCGGCTCCGGCTGGCATCGCTGCTGCTCCTCAGCGCCGGCCTCCTTCCGCTCCTCGCCGACCCGCTTTTCCCTGCCGCCTCCTGGCCGGAGGCCACCCCCGCCGAACTGGGCGTCGCGGAGGCCCCACTCCTTGCCGCGCGCGATTACGCGCTCAGCGCCGGCGGCTCCGGCCTCGTGGTGCATCAGGGCAAAGTCATCCTGAAATGGGGCGACCCCACCGCCCTCTACGACCTCAAGTCCACCTCCAAATCCATCGGCTGCATGGTCCTCGGTCTGGCCCTCAAAGATGGCAAAGTCACCTTGGATGACCCCGCCATCAAGCACCTCCCCTCGTTCGGCACACCGCCGGAAACCAACCGCCTCACCGGCTGGCTGGAGCGCATCACGCTGCGCATGCTCGCCGAGCACACCGCAGGTTTCGACAAACCCGGCGGCTTCGTCCCCCTCCTCTTTGCACCAGGCACCCAGTGGAGCTACAGCGACGCCGGCCCCAACTGGCTCGCCGATTGTCTCACCAAAGTCTATGGCCGGGACCTGCATGACCTCCTCTTTGAACGGGTTTTCACCCCCTTGGGCATCCGCCCAACCGATCTCCGCTGGCGCAATCATGCCTACCGCCCCGACACCCTCGACGGCATCAAACGCCGCGAGTTCGGCTCCGGCTTCCACGCCAACGTCAACGCCATGGCCCGCATCGGCTACCTCCACTTGCGCGAAGGACGTTGGCACAAGGAAATCATCCTGCCCCCCTCCTTCGTCAAAGCCCTGCACACCCCGGACCCCGCCCTGGCCAAACTGCCCGTCCGCCTCCCCGACGAATTCGGCCGGGCCTCGGCTCATTACCGCCTGCTCTGGTGGAACAACACCGATGCCACCCTCCGCCACCTCCCCACCGATGCCTTCTGGGCCTGGGGATTGTATGACAGCTTGATCGTCGTAGTCCCCTCGCTGGATTTGGTGGTGGCCCGCGCCGGCTCCTCCTGGCCGCGAAAAAAAGGCGCCGACCACTATGACGTGCTCCGCCCTTTCTTGGAGCCGCTGGCGGCGGCCTTCCTCCAACGAAATTCCCCGAACCGGAAACCCTAGCGCGACACCGCGCTCCGCCTCGGCCTCCTTAAACCGTCGAACCTGCCTTAGGGCGCCGCTTGCGGGCTTCGCCATTGCGCCGCCGTCATTTGGCCCCCTCCCGCACCTCCTCCCACCGCCGATATAACCGCCCCTCCCACCACGAATCATTCAGTTTCCATCCCCGCTGCACCGCCCACACTTCCTGCGCCGAAGATTCCCGGTTGGCCAGCGCATAAAACGGAATGGCCAGAAACGGCCGGCCATCCGCCCGCACCCCCCGGATCACCGTCACCCCGCCCAGCCACGTGGGGCGATGCTCCACCTGAAAATGCGGCTCCTCCCCCAGCTCCACCAGCGGCTGGCCCTCATTGTCCAATCCCTCAAAACCATAGACCAAAGGCCCCCGTTGCAAAGCCACCTGCCCGCGGCACGCCTGCACATTCGGATGCGCCACCCACCGCTCCACGGGCATCGCCATCTCCAACTCCACCACCTCCCCCGCGCGCCATTCCCGCTCCACCCGCACATAGCCGCGCTCACGCACCAGCGGCGGTGGCACGGCCGCCCCATTCACTTTCACCGTCATTTCCCGGCACCACCCCGGCCAGCGCAGCAACAGGGCCGCCCGCTGCGGCTTTTCCGGCCGCACGCGCACCTCCCCTCGCCCCGACCACGGATAATCCGTCCGCACCTCCAGCTCCAGCCGCCCCCCCGCCAGCGGCAGGGACACCGTGCCGCCCACATACAAATTGCAATACACCTCCCGCGAAGTGTGCGCATAGGCATACCGCCCCGCCTGCAATATCGTGCGCGACAAATTCGGCGGACAACACACCCAGGAGTTGTAACGCGGCCGGTTCCGATCCCGCAGCGGATTCTGGTAATAGCTGTTGGTGCCGCTCAAACCCAATCCATGCAGCACGGCATTGTACAACACCCGCTCCAGCACATCCACCGCCCCCGCCTCACGCTCCAGCAAAAACATCCGGTGGGCAAAATCCACCAGCCCGCAGGCCGCGCAGGATTCATAGTATCCCTCATGCGGCAGCTCGTAATCCTCCCCCAGCGCCTCATGCTCCGCCCGCGGCCCAATGGCCCCCGTGATCGCCATCCGCCGCAGGCTCACGCAGTCCCAAAAACGGTGCGCCGCCAGCCGGTAATCCCCCTCGCCAGTTTCCCGCGCCAGATCCGCCACCCCCGTCGCAAAAAAAATCGCCCGCACCGCATGCCCCTCCAGCGTGCGCTGCTCCCGCAACGGCAGGTGATCCTGAAAATAAGCCCGCGGCGTCGGTCCGGCCGGCTCCACCTTGCCGTGTCCCCGCCACTCCACAAACGCGCGCGCCAGCTCCAAATAACGCCGCTCCCGCGTCACCCCGTACAATTCCACCAGCGCCATTTCCAATTCCGCGTGGCCGCAAAAGCCCGGCCGCCCCTGCGGCCCCAGAAAGTGCGCATACGCCTGATCCGCCGCCCGCCGCGCCACCCCGAGCAGATTCGTTTTGCCGGTGGCGCCGTGGTACTCAATCGCCGCCTCAATCAGATGCCCCAGCACATAACCATCATGCGAACCATCCAGAAATTTCGGATCCCACGGCGGCTTGCCCGAGTTCAAAACATACACATGCACATACCCATCCGGCCGTTGCACCCGCGCCAGCAAATCCACCAGCTCATCCACCCTCCGCTCCAGCGCCGCATCCCGTTGCATCGCCACGGCATAGGCAATCGTCTCAAAAAATTTGTAAAGATTCGCCTCATCCCACGTGCCATTCAGATCACCCGTAACTTTCTGCCCCGCCGCATGCCGCAAGGCCCGTTCATTCCATTGCATGTAATGCCATGAATGCGGCAGCGTCCGCTCCCGAATGACCTGGAATTTCGGCGCCCAGAAGACATCCTGCGCCTTCACCCGCCCCACCGGCGGACACACCAACGCCTCGGCCCCCTGCAGACCCCAGCCCCACACCGCCACCAACCCCCACATCATCCACGCCCGGCGCAGCCGGCCAGAAAACAAGGCAGCCACAGCAGTTTACTTTTTCCTGGTGATCCGCTTGATGTATTCCACTTCCTCCGCCTTGTAAGGCGTGCCATCCCGCCGGAAAATGTCGTGGAACCACAACGGCGGCTCGTTGGTGTACGGCTTCCGCCAGGAGTCCCACGGAAAAATCGTCTGCGTCTTCCCGTCCACAAAACCCCAGTTGTACGCCGCCACCTTCTGCTCCTTCAAATAGCCCAAAATCGGATCAAACGTGCTCCCCTGCGGCCGCGCCATGTATTCCGTGCACAGCAGGGGACGCTGGTAACGCCGCAGATTGTTCACACAGCGCTGCATCTCCTCCAGCGGCCCGTAACAATGAAAACTGATGACATCCGACTCCTCGAGACAATACCGCTCCATCGCCGACAACTTGGCCGGATCCGCCCAGTTGCCTATCCACACCCCGGCCGTCAGCGGCTGGGACGGATTCACCTCGCGCGCCCAGCCAAATGTCTTCCGCAAAAGCTGCAGGGCCAGCTCCGCCTTGTTTTCCGGCTCATACTGCCCATAGCTGCTGTTGTTGCGATTGTCCGGCTCGTTGAACAAATCCCATGCCTGCACCCGCCGATCATTCCGAAAGTGCCCAATGATGCCCGTCACGTACCCCTTCAGTTCATCGTGCCGCGCCGGCACCTTCAAAATGTCCAGCCCCGGCGATTGCACCCACCCGGAGTTGTGCACAAACGGCTTGGGCGCCGGCTGCGGCCCCGGCTTCGGAAAGGGATGCCACACGCTGTCAAACAACACAAACATCACCCCAATCTTGTGCTTGTCCGCAATCTGCAGAAATTGCTCGATGCGCTTGAGAAACCCCTGGCTGTCCTGCCGCCACGGAATATCATGCAAAAAAACCCGGATGCTGTTGAACCCCAACTGCTCCGCCCAGCCCAGCTCCCGGTCAATCGTCGCCGGATCAAAAGTGTCCGCCTGCCACATTTCAAGCTGATTGATGGCCGTGCTGGGATTGAAATTGCAGCCCACCAGCCAGCCCTTCTCCGCCAGCCATGCGTTGGCCCGGGCTTCCGTCCAACGCTGTCCCGCCGCGCCCCACGTGGACAGACAACTTAACACGCCCGCCATTAACGCCATCAGCCATGTTTTCATGTTCTTCATGGGCCTCATCGTAGTCATAAATGGATCGCCGGACAATCGCTTTTGTCCCTTCCGTCATCCCCCGCCTGCCCTGCCTACTTGCCGCTCAGCTCCGCCGCCAGCAGCCGGCCCAGCGCCTCCGGCTCATTCAAGGCATGCCGCGCCTCCACCCGTTGCATTTTCCCCCCCACTTCCGCCACCGCCTGCATGTGCAAATGGTTGCCTTGCACCTCCGCATGCGCCGCCACCGCACTGTGGCAGCCGCCGCCCATCGCCTTCAGAAACGCCCGCTCGGCCGTCACCGCCTGCCACGTGTTGTAATGATTGAGCCGCTGGCATATCGCCTGCACCCGCTCATCCCCGGCGCGCACCTCAATCCCAATGGCCGCCTGCCCCGGACACGGCACCATCTCATGCACCTCCAGCTTCACGGCCAGCAACCCATCCGGCACGGCATCCCCCACCAACCTCCCCTCCCCATCAATCCGAAAATGCAACCGCTCCAAACCCGCCGCCGCCAATAGAATCGCATCCAATTCCGCCCGGTTGGCCAGTTTCTCCAGCCGCGTCACCACATTCCCCCGCAGTTCCACCAGCCTAAGATCCGGACGCCGCGCCCGCACCTGCGCCTGCCGCCGCGCACTGCTCGTGGCCAGCGTGTAGCCCTGCGGCAGCTCCCCCAATCCCGTCCCCGGCTTGCATCCCCGCCGCTCCCCGTGCCCCGGCGCCCATTCGTCCACCTGCCCACGCGAAGCCTGCGCCGCAAGCCACTTGGCATCCCGGTAAATCAGCACATCCCGCGGATCCGCCCGCTTCGCCACCGCCCCCAGCGCCAGCCCCGGCGGCAAATCCACCGGCAAATCCTTCAAACTATGCACCGCCAAATCCGCCTGCCCCTTGACCAGCGCCACCTCCAGCTCCTTGGTGAACAATCCCTTCGGCAGCGTGCTTTTGGGATTGACCAGCGACGCGCTTTGCAGTTTGTCGCCCGTCGTCTTGATGATTTTAATCTCAAATGCCAGCCGCGGAAACGCCGCCCGGCATTGCTCCAGAATATAATGCGCCTGCGCCAGCGCCAGGGCACTGCCACGCGTTGCCAGAATGATCGGACGTTCTTTTGCCATGCTCGCAATCCGGCCGGCCCGCCAGCCGGTTGCGCCGCTTACTCTTGAGGAACCCGTCCCTCCCGTCAAATGGGAAGTGCGCCCTCTCCCCCTGCTCAGAAATCTCGCTTCGGCACCGGCAGCACCGTCGGACGCTCCCGTTGCTGCTGCGGCGCCCGCGGCGTCTCATTCAACAACCCGGAACCCGCCGACGGATTATACCCTCCCACCGCGCCTTCCCTCCGCTCTTCAAACAAACTGCGCGATGGGTTGCGTAACGGCATGCTTTCTGTGCCGTACGTATTAAGCGAATTGAGCGGCTTCAAGTCCCGGCTCAAGCCCCCGGCCTCCCGCAGCACACTCGGACCAATCGTCGGCGCCTCCGTCATGCCCGGCGTTTTCAAACCCAGCCCCCCCTCCCGCCGGCCCTGCTGCAAGTCATAATAAGTCCGGCTCTCCAACATCAGCCGGTACTCCTGCCGCCTTTCCTCGCGCAACCGCTCCTTCTTCATTTCCTCCTGCGAGGCCCGGAAAAAGTCATTCAAACTCACCTCACCCCCCAGCCCCCCCCGATCCACAGTATTGCGGCTCCACGAGCCTCGGCTCCCCCCCTCCTGATCCAAAATCGAGCGCAACGCCGGATTGCCCCCCTGCTCCCGCCGCATCCCCAGCCCCTCATCCTCCCTGCGATCCGGATTCAGCGGATCCACCCCCGGCCGCCCCCCGGCGCCCAACCCCGCGCCAAATGGCGGCCCACCCTCCCCCTCTTTGCCGCTCCGCTCCGGATTATTCCGGCCGCTTTGATGCTGGAAATACTGCTCCATCAAGGTGGGCTTGGCCATCGGCCTCCCATCCGGCCCCACCCGCTCCACCTTGAACACTTCTTCCGCCGTCGGCTGCCGCGCCTGATTCTGCGGCAACGCAAAAATCCAACTGTTTTGCCACCCCGCCCTCTCGCGCTCGCTCTTCTCCGGCAGTGCGGGCGGCGTCATGCGCAACATCTGCGGCGGCACCACCGGCCCCAGCGAGCTGTCCGGACGCAGCGATTCAAACGGCCGATCCAAATATTTCTCCAGCGGATTGGCCCCCCCCTTGGCCGGTTCAACCTTCTTCTGCTCGCTGGTGGAAAAACGTATCGGCTCTCCCGCCCCCGCCATAATGGCCGCCAATCCCAAAGCCACTATGCCGGCTTTTTTGTAAAAAGCCGCCGCCCCACGGGGATTTATATCCATCATGGCCATGGTTTTACTACTATACCGGCCCTCGCCCGCCGGGTCAACCGCCGCCTCAATACACGCTGATCTGCGCCTTCTTGCGCAGCTCCTCCAGCGTCATCTTGCCCTCCGCGTAAGCCTGCAAATCACTCCGCTTAATCTGCAGATTGAGCTGCCCCTGTCGCGGCCCGGCCCCTCCCCCTCCCCCATAACTGCGGGTCACCGCTTTGCCATCCTGCAGGGTGGTCACGCTGACCTGGGACATCGCCATCCCTCCCTCCCCCCCACCAGCGCCCCGCGGAAATGAACAAACCGACACCTGCACCCAGTCCTCCGCCTTCATCCCCCGAATGTTCACCGCATTCCGCAGGCAGCTCAACAACACCCGCTTCAAGTCCTCCACTTTCTCCGCCTTGTACGCCGGCGGGGGCGGTGGCTCCCCCACACCAATCCGGGGCGCCACCCATCGCGGCCCCTCCGGCGCGCCCCCAAACAGCTCCGCCCGCGCCCGATCCCAATCCGAGTCCATCGGCGGGGCTTCCGGTTTGTCGGCTTTCGCGGCGGCCTCCGGCAAAAGCGGAAAATCCACCGTCAAATAGAAAAACGCCCCAAACCCCTCCAAATACATCGCCTCCGGCGCCCGCACCTGATCCCCAAAGGCGCTGATCACCACATTCATCGGCCGCTGGTCCTCCTCGCGCAACTCAAACTCCACATCCTTGGCCAGCAGGCGCGACATCACCGCCAGATCTTCCTCCATGTCCGCCATTTGCTTGGCCTCCACCACCCGCGGACTGACCACCAGCGTCCGAATGGGCCGCACCGGCATCTGCCGGCCCCGCTCCCGCCGAATGGCCCCCACCGATTGCGCCAGCAACCGCGGCGCCTCCGCCAGTCTCTGTTGCGCCGCTTTCAGCGCCTCCCGCATCTCCTCCATCGCCTGCTCCGTAGCCCGCCGCATCTGCTGCACCCATTCCCCCCGCCTCGGGGCCCGCTCCTCGGCAGCCGCCGGCGGGACATCCGCCTCGGCAACTGCCCACACGCTGGACATCCCCACTAATGTCAATCCCATCAACCATGCTTTTGTTTTCATAAGACTCAATGGTGACCGCCTGGGATTCTTTTTTGCCTTAACCAAACTCGCACCGGGTACTCATGCCATTAGACGGCCTTTCGCCCCGGCAGTTCAATTATTTCTCGCCCCCTCCCGCTCCACTACTTGTTGTCTTCAGCCCGCCATCCCTTATAATCGCACCACCCATGGCACACGGCACGGACATCCGCTGGCTGGCGACCGGACAGGAGGATTTTCAAGCCAAACTCCAGGCCATTGCGGACTCCCGCCACAGCATCCGCCTGGAAACCTACATCTACACCGCCAGCCCCCCCGGCGAAACCCTCCGGGCCGCCCTGACCCAGGCCGCCCAGCGCGGCGTCCGCGTCCAAGTCCTCATTGATGCCTTCGGCTCCATCGAATTGCCGGACACTTTCTGGGAACCCCTCCGCCAGGCCGGCGGCCAAGTCCGCTGGTTCAATCCCCTCTCCCTCGGGCGCTGGGGCTTCCGCGACCACCGCAAATTGTTGGTCTGCGACGAGGCCGTCGCCTTCGTCGGCGGTTGCAACGTGGCCCCGGAATACACCGGCGACGGCATCCTCGCCGGTTGGTGTGACCATGGCGCCCGCTTGGCCGGCCCCCCCGCCGAAGACCTGGCCGAGGCCTTCGACGTCATGTTCGCCCGCGCCGATTTCCGCCATCCACGGCTCACCCGCCTCCGCCGCAGCGCCTTCCGCCGTCAAATGCCGCACCCCGATTGCGAAATCCTCCTCACCGGCCCCGGCCGCGGACGCAATCCCTTGAAAAAGAAACTCCACCAGGACCTGCGCGCCGCCCGCGACGTCCAACTCGTCAGCGCCTACTTCCTGCCCACCTGGCGCATCCGCCGCGAGCTGGGCCGCGTCGTCAGGCGCGGCGGCCGCGTCCAAATCCTCCTCGGCGCCAAATCCGATGTCCCCGTTGCTCAATTCGCCGCCCGCAGCCTCTACGGCCGCCTCATGCGCGCCGGCATTGAAATCTACGAATACCAGCCCCAAATCCTCCACGCCAAACTGCTCATCATTGACGGCGCCGCCTACATCGGCTCCGCCAACCTGGACAACCGCAGCCTGCACATCAATTACGAGCTGATGTTGCGCCTGTCCAACCCCGCCGCCGTCCAGGGCGCCCGCGAGCTGTTTGCACGTGACCTCTCCCATGCCCTGCGCCTCGAACCACGCGCTTGGCGACAGGCCAATTCCCTCTGGCAAAAACTCAAACAACGCTGGGCCTACTTCCTCCTGGCCCGCGTGGACCCCCTCCTCGCCCGCCGACAGCTCCGGCATCTCGACACCTGAGCCTCTCACCACCTTCCGCCCGGGATTTGACGCCACCCGGCCGCTCCCGTAAGCTGTCCCCATGAAATTCCCACAACTGCTTTGCGGCCTGCGCCCCGCGCTCGCGCCCCTCGGCTTGCTCGCAGCCAGCTTGATGCTCAACTTTACCCTTTATCCCCCCGCCACCGCCGCACCCGCCCCCCAGCACGTCCAGCAAATTGACCTCATCCATTTCTCGCACACCGATTACGGCTTCACCGACCACCCCGCCGTCTGCCGCGACCTGCAGGTGCGCTACCTCGACGTAGCCCTCGACGCCATCATCGCCACCCGCCCCCTGCCCCCCGAAGCCCGCTTCCACTGGACCGCCGAAACCACCATCGCCGTCCTCGATTGGTGGCAACAAGCCTCCCCCGCCCGCCGCCAGGATTTCCTCCAGGCCGTCCGTGACGGCCAGCTCGAAGTCACCGCCCTGCCCTTCAACAACACTCCCTTCCTGAACGCCGAACAATGGCACACCATGACCCACTGGCTCCCCGATGAGCTGTGGCAATCGTTCCGTCCCCAAACCGCCGTCCAAAACGATGTCAACGGCTTCCCCCGCGCCGGCGCCAAAGCCCTCCTGGACCGCGGAGTCCGTTACCTGTTCACCGGCATTAACAGCGACAGCGGCGGCCCCCCCTTCCCCCGCCTCTCCACCTTCTGGTGGAAACAGCCCGATGGCCGCCGCCTCTTCGTGTACATGAGCCTGCCCTACGGCGATGGCTTCTTCTTTTTCGAGTCCCTCGAATGGCGCCGCGGCCCCCTCCCCCGCGCCGCCGACGGCACCTACCGCCCCCCGCGCGCGGGCGACATCCTCAAAACCGACGAGTCCTCCCTCCGCAAAGCCCATGAACGTTGCCTCAGCCGCCTGCAGGAATTCGAGCGCAACGGCTACCGCCTGCCCGTCCTCGCCGTCTCCATGACCAGCATGTGGCGCTATGACAATGATCCCCCCTTCCCGCCCATTGCCGACTTCGTTGCCGCCTGGAACCGCCTCGGCCTCCAACCCCGCCTCCGCCTCACCACCGTCTCCGAAGCCATGCGCGACCTCGAAAAAGCCTCCGCCAGCTCCGCCCCGGAATACACCGGCGAATGGACCGACTGGTGGGCCAACGGCACCGCCTGCGCCCCGCGCGAAGTCGCCGCCAGCCGTTTCGCCAAACGCTTCCTCACCGCCGCCCAATCCCCCGTTTTCGGCCCCCTCGACCCCGCCACCCGCGCCCGCCTCACCGAGCTATGGCAGGACTTGTGCCTCTTTGATGAACACACCTGGGGCTCCGGCATGAGTGTCGGCCAGCCTTACAGCCTCGATTCCCAGGGCCAGTGGAATGAAAAAGCCCGCTTCGCCTGGCGCCCCTTCGCCCTCGCCGAATGGTTGCTCGGCCAGCGCGCCCGCACCCGCCTCAGCCGCGAAGCCGAGGGCCTCTGGGTGGCCAACCCCACCGCCGCCCCCTTCTCCGGCTGGGCCTCCCTCATCACCACCTGCCTCCGCCAGGAAACCCACGCCCTCGTGGACGCCGACACCGGCCAACGCGCCCGGCTCTACTACGAACCCGGCCCACTCTGGGGCCGCCCCGCACGTCCCCAGGACTTGAGTTATGAGGATGTCTCCGCCACTTTCCCCGACCGCTCCCCCAATCGCTTCGCCCGCTTTTGGATCGAAAACCTCCCCCCTCACTCCACAAAACGATTCCTCTTCAGCCCTGATCCGGGCAGGGACACCCCGCCCCCACCCACCGCCCTCACCCTCACCACCAACGCCTCCGGCTGGCCCACCTCAGCCCTTTGGCCGGGCATGTCCAAACCCCTCTTCCAGGAGGGCATGGGCGATTTCCTCAGTGTCAAAGTCAACGGCTTCGCCCCCCGCTGGCTGGCGCAAGACATCTGGCATGCCCAGGACCCCGCCCGCAAGGCCCAGCTTCAAAAGGAACGGCTCACCTTCACCACCGCCACCCCCCTCAGCCCCACCACCGTCGAGGACAACCCCCACACCCTCCGCTACACCCAACGCTTCGAACACCCACGCCTGCAATGGGGCACCCGCGGGCGCGGGGTTCACGTTTCCAGAGTTCGAGTTTGCGGGTGCCCC
>JAOAIT010000004.1 GCA_026414565.1 Verrucomicrobiia bacterium | reverse complement strand
GGATTTGAGTTTTAATTTGGAGTTGTGGGGTTTGGCGGCGGCGGGGGTGCCGGAGCCGCTGCCGTTGTATTACGGGGTGGGGCCGGAGGGGCTGGTGCTGGCGTGGGGGGACGGGGAGTTTCGGCTGGTGCAGGCGACGAATGTGCTGGGGCCGTGGGTAACCAACAGCCTGCCGGGCTGGCATCGGGCGGCCCTCACCAATGACGCTTCCTTCTTCCGCCTGGTGCGCCCGTAGCTCCGGGGAAGAGCGCAGAGCTCAAGATCACTGAGTGCGCGGGGGAGGCGGGGTGGCAGGTGGTGACCACTTGAAAGGATAGGTGTCCGGCACCACGCGGGCGTCCGTGGTGAAGACAAAGGGGAGAATCGTGCCGCTGGGATATTTCATCTCCACAAAATAAGCGGTCCAGCCCTCGGCCGGCTTGGAAACGCGGACCGAGTAAGTGCCCGGCTGCGAGGGTGAGATGGGTGTGCTGGTCCAGACCGGCCCGAGAGATTCCAGGCGGAAATCGCGGGCCTTGGGATTGGTGGCTGTCCAGAGTTTAACTTCCGTGGGCTGGGTTTTGCAGACCAGCTCAAGCTGGCCTGGTTCACCATGTTTCCAAGTGAACTCCGGCAGGGGGCGTTGATTGAGGAGGGCCTCGTAAAACGCCAGCAGGCTCATCCAGCCGTCGGTGCCCCGCAGGCTGTGGTCCGCGTTGGGGATGGTGCGGAGGTATTTGGGGCCGGGCAGAGCGTCGAAATAAAAGCGGGCAGAATCCACCGGGAAGAATTGATCGCCGGCGGCGGTGACGATGAACTTGGGCAGGGTGTAGCGGGCACGATATTCATAAGGGTCTTCGATGCTCAGCAGGCGGCGGCATTGCGGTGTGTCCATCCAATCCGGAATGCGCTCGTAGGTATAATTGCCCACCGCGGGCGCGAAGAAACCATAGGCGGCATAATGGGCCTTGAGCGAAGGCGCCACATTGAGCACATCAATCACCACGGGCATGATGCCGGTGACCCGCGGGTCCACCGCCGCGGTGGACCAGGTGGTCCAGCCGCGCTTGGAGGCGCCAGCCACCACAAAGTTTCGAATGGTGCGGCGGCCGCCCTGCTCGGTGGCGCACACGGCGGTGATGGTGTCCATGGCGCGGACGGCTGCCTTGGTCATGGGCAGGCGGGCCGGCCAGCGTTCATCCCCGGTGCGCAGGAATTTATCCCAAGTGTAGGCAATGATGGCATCTTCGCTCATGCGGTTGGTGCGGTCAGCAAACAGCAGGGGCTGGTTGGGCACCTGGCCAAGACTGGCCACCACAGAGCGGCTGCTGGAGGCGAGCAACAAGGCATTGGCGTCGGGCTTGGCAGGCGCAGGGCGGTCGTTGGAGCCGCCGCCGATCAGCAAGAGGGCAGTCTCGTGTGTGGCATTGGTGGGGATGGTGATGGTCAGCCAATGCCGCCAAACCGTCCGGTTGACTTCCTTGGAGGTTAACCATGCCTGGCTGGTCAGATCCACCACCAACACCGTGGCATTCTCGGTTTGGAGGGTATTGACGACATGCCACTGGTAATTGGTGTCGGGCGCGGCCACATAGCGATCCAGTGCCGTGGGCGGTGTGGCCTGAATTCGTGATTCTGCTGCGGGCGCGGCCTGACCCAAGAGATTGAAGGCGGCAAGGAGGAGCAAGGCAAGCCGGAGGCCGGCGCATGACGTTCGATGCATAAAAGGGCGTGTTGGCATGTGCAGCGGTAACAGATACTCAGGCGGACGGCGGGGTCAACCACAAATCCACCGGTTTTTTAACGGCCGGTTGATAGGGCAGGGCGACTGGGCGGCCCAGCCCCGCCGAGGCGTAGGCGGCCAGCAATAATTCCAGGACGGCCCGGCCATCTTCACCAGTGACGGCGGGTTGGGCGCCGGACTGCACGCATTGAATGAAATGGCGCAACTCCTGGGGGTAACCCTGATTAAAGGCTTCTTCAAAGATGGTAAAAGTCCAGCCTTGGGTGGAGCCGGCCTTTTCCAAGGCGTAGCCGTAACCCTTTTCGCTGTAGGTCAGGGCCGCGTTGCCGTGAAACAGGTCCGCATAAATGACGCCTCCCGTGCCATAGACCTCCACCCGGTCATCCATGCCTCCGGGCTTGGCCCAACTGTTTTCCACCACGGCGATTACGCCGTTATCAAAGGTGACGATCACGATCGAATTCTCCTCGCCGCGGGTGCGGTGGCCGTGGCGCAGGCCGGTTTGAAGATGGGCCTGGACCTGTACGGGCCTGACCTGCGGCCCCAGCATCCAGCGGAACCAGGCGAGGCCATGACAGCCCATGTCCATGAGGACGCCTCCGCCGGATTGCTCCACGTCATAAAACCACGCCGCATGCGGGCCGGAATGTTTTTCGCACTGGCGCAATTGAAAGACCCGATCCACCGCCCCCTCCTGCACCAATTGGCGCACGCGCTCATATTTGGGGGCAAAGCACAGCTCCTCTGCGTACATCAGCAGGCGGCCGGCCTGGCGGCAGGCTTCCAGCATGGCGTCCGCCTCGGCCAAATTCATGCAGAGGGGTTTTTCAATGATGACATGCTTGCCGGCGCGCGCCGCGGTGAGCACCGCCTGGCAATGGAGGAAATTGGGCAGGCAGACATCTACGACGTCGGCGCCGGCTTCATGAATCGCCCGTTCCATGTCATCATACCAGAAAGCGATATGATGACGGCGGGCAAAAGCCTCGGCTTTGGCTGGATCGCGCGCATAAACGGCGATGACTTCCGCTTCGGGCACAAAACGGTGGAAACACTCGGCGTGAATGTCGGCAATAAAACCGGCTCCCAGAATGACAACCTTGGTTTTGGCTTGATGGTTTGCTGGCATGGACGCTGATTTAGCCGTTTCCATGGCCGGAGGCAAGACTTGGGTGGGCCGATTTGAAACGGCCCGTTCTGGAGCGGGGCAAGGGGGGGTAACCACGCTTCAGGCCAGTCCCCGCCGTGGCAGGTACTGCGCAGGGAATCTCCAGGGGGCGCGATATTGGGGAATGGCCAGCCGCGCTGCTTCGGCGTCGCCGACGATTCTTTCGGTTTCGGGATCAAAGCGAAGAGCCCGTCCCACCCGCAGCGAGAGATTGGCCAGGGTCAACGCCAGATCCACCTTGTAATGATAAAACACACTGCAACTGGGCTGCTGCCGGCTGCGGACACAGTTCAGCCATTCGCGCTCGTGCCCCGGTGACGGCTCCAAATCCTCATACGGCGGTTGGGTTAAATCCGTCAAAAACTTGCCTTCGGGCACCACTTCGCATTTGGTATAACTGGCCATTAATGTGCCATTGAGGCCGTGGAAGTAAATGCCCAGCCGCCGCGCCGGCTCGCCCCGTCCAAAGTCCCAGGCGAAACTGTTGCACAGGCTCATCATCCAGGTCATGGTCAGGCCGGGATATTGCCAGATGACCTCCTGTGTGTCGGGGGCATCCCCATCGCCCCGGATGATGAAACGGCCGCCGGTGGAGTAGGTGCGGAGAGGCACCCCCAAGTTCAAGGCCCACACAGGCAAATCTACAATGTGCGGCGCCATGCCGGGGGTCCAGCCACCGGAATAATCCCAAAAGGAGCAGTGATGGTAGGAATCGGTGAAGAGCAGACGGTTGAAAGGTATCAGCGGGGCGGGGCCGCACCATAGATTCCAATCCAAACCCGCTGGGGGGTCCTCTGCCGGCGCATAACCGATGCCCTGCGGACCTTGATTCATGACGTTGAACGTTCGCACCACGCTCACCGGCCCCAGTTTGCCGGAGCGAATCCAGGCCACCACCCGCCGGTAGTTGGCGCCGGCGTGGATTTGCGTGCCGATCTGGCTGATGCGGTTGTGCCGCTGCACCGCATTGCGAATGGCCAGGGTTTCGCCAGGGTAAAGCGACATGGGCTTTTGCAAATAAATATCCTTGCCAGCTTCCACAGCGTGGATGGCCATCAGGCAATGCCAGTGCGGCGGGCTGGCAATGATGACTGCGTCCACGTCTTTGGCGGCCAGCAAATCCTGGTAATAGGCGTAGCCGCGGGCCGTCGGCGCATACTTGGCCACCAGGGCATCGCGCCGTTGGGGTGACACATCGCAAATGCCCGTGACGGCCACGTCGGCGTATTGGGCGCAGTTGGCCAGATTGGCGGCCCCCATCCCGTTGACGCCGATGGCCCCCAACTGGATGCGTTCGCTGGGCGGGGTTTGGCCATTGAGGCCCAATACGCTGGAGGGCACCAACAGCGGCGCCACCACGGCGGCGGAGGCAGTGCGCAAGAAACGACGACGGGACGAAACATTTTGAGCAGCATTCATAACCCGGCTACGCGCATTAGTATGGCTTTACGGGACGGCTTATAGCAAGCCGCAACGCAACCCTTCCGCCGACCGGTGAGTCGTTAAGGTGAGGGGAGAGGTGGGATGGGAAGGGAATGAAGGGACGGGTGTTGATTCAGGCGTCTTTGAGGGCGCGGAGTTCGGCGTCGGTGTAGCGGAGGCGGATGGCGAGGCCGCGGGCGAGGCGGGCGAAGAGTTTGACGCCGAGGACGGGGTTGGCGAGGGAGAGTTCGTCGAATTTGCGGCGGGAGATGACGAAAAGCTCGGTGGGGGCGGCGGCCACCGCGTCGGCGGAGCGGTTGCCGCGGTCCAGGAAGGCGACTTCGCCGAAGAAGTTGCCGCGGCCGAAGGTGGCGACGAGGTGGTTTCCGCCGCTTTCGAGGGGGAGGGTGATGCGGACGAGGCCCCGGCGGATGATGAAGAGTTCATCGCCGGGCTGGCCCTGGCGAAAAATGGCCTCGCCGGGGGCACAGGTGCGTTGTTCCACGCACTGGGCGAGGAGGCTGAGGGTGTGGTCGGCTTCGAATTCGCGCAGCAGCTCAATTTCGGGGAGTTCCAAGGGGGGGTCGCGGCCGGAAACAAGGAGTTGTTGTTCGTGGAGGATGCCATCTTCGGCCCATTCAAGGGCGTCATCGAGGGTGTCAAACACCTGGATGGGGTGGGCGCGGGCGATGACGCCGACTTGTTCCAGGTAATGGCGGAGGTTCTGGCCGGTGGGCAGGTGTTCGGGGATGCTGCTCAGGGCGAGCTGGCCGCCGCGGTCGCCGAGGGTGAGGGCCATTTGTTCGAGCAGATGGGCGGCGGTGAAGTCCACGGATTGGACGCGGCGAAAGTCCAGGATGACGCGGCGGCTCATTTTGAGGTCCGGCTCCAGTTCGGTGTAGAGTTTTTCGGTGTTGCCAAAGAAGAGGCTGCCCTGGAGTTCACAAACGGTGGTGAGGTGGCCGTATTGGACGAGGCATTCTTTTTCGGGGGGAAGGCGGTATTGTTTGGAGGAGATTTGATGGCCGTAGATTTTGCGGCGGATCACCGAGCCGCGCATTTGCTCGCGGAGGAAGAGGAGGATGGCCAGGGCCAGTCCGGCGGCGGTGGCGGCGATCAAATTGAACTGGGCGACGATGGCCACGGCGGCAATGACGGAGAAATCCAGGACGGTGGCGCGTTGTCTGAGGAGGTGCAGACTGTGCCAATCCATCATGCGGCAGGCGACGGCCATGAGGATGCCGGCCAGGGCCGCAATGGGAATCCAGCCGAGAGCGTTGCGGAGGAGCAGCACGGCTGCGAGGGTCCAGACTCCAGCAAAAACTCCGCTCAGGCGGGTGCGGCCGCCGCTGTTGAAATTGACCAGGGTGGCGCCCATGGTGCCGGCGCCCGGCAGGCCGCCGGCCAGCGAGGACAGGAGGTTGGCGGCGCCCTGGCCCAACAGCTCGCGGTTGGAATCGTGGCGGCTGCGGGTGAGGGTATCCATGACGACGCAGGTTTTGAGGGTGTCGATGGAGAGCAGCACGGCAAGGGTGAGCGCTGGCATGATGATTTCCCGCCATTGCGAGGGAGGGATGGAGGCCCAGGCGTGGAATTGTTCCTGCCAACGGGGGGCCTGGATGGTGCCGGTGTCGGCGAAGAGGGGACCGATGATCAAGGGATTGGATTTGGCGAAAAGGCGCAGTTCGGGGAGGAAGAGGGAGAGCAGGCCATAGGTGAGCAGTCCGGCGGCCAGACCGATGATGGCCCCGGGGACTTTGGTGGTAAGTTTTTTAGTGGCGGCCATCGCGGCGATGGTGACGCCGCCAATGAGGATTGCCGGCCAGTGCCAGTTGGCAGGGTGAAGCAAAGCAGCGAGGGGGGTGGCTGCGGGATTCCCCAAGAATTTGGGTAATTGGCCGAAGAAGATGTAGAGGCCGACGCCGGTGAGGTATCCGCTCACCACGGGATAGGGAATGTATTTGATGGCCTTGCCCGCCCCGACACCACCCAGGACGATTTGGAGCAGGCCAGCCAGAAGGCCGGTCAGGGCAAGCAAGGCGGCTGCGTGGGCGGGAGGGCAGGCCAGCTCGTGGGTCAGATGCAGAGCAAAGACACTGAGGACGGCGGCCGCCGGGGCACAGGGGGCGGAGATCAGACGGGGGGTGCCGCCTGCCAAGGGGGCGATCAGCCCCAGGATGATGGCGCCGGTGATTCCGGCCAGAACTCCCTGGGCCAGGTAGTCGCGGCCCAGGGCGAGGTAGATGGCGATGCCAAAGGCCACTGACGAAGGCAGGGCTACCAGCATGGCGGCAAGGCCTCCCCAGAGGTCACCGAGGGTGACACGATGAACGGCCGCCGCTGGTGGAGCAGGTGCCATGGTGACCCTTTGGATTCGGGCTGTCACCGATGAGGCGATAGCCAGGTGGCCAGGGCGATCATGCGGGACAGCACCGTTCCGGGGTTACGTTATTAAGGATACCCCAAAACAGCCGTTTTGTGCAAATGGTTTGGTGAGGGCCGAAAAGTTCCTCCAGGCAGGCGATGGGGTGGTAGCTCCTGATGCCGGTCAGGATAGGGTGGCGCCGATTTCGACTTTTCTTTTTCAACGGTTGTTTCAGACTTTGGGATATGATCATTTCATCCGGCTATGCTTTCAGGAGGTTGCCACGAGGTTGGCGGATTGGCGCTGTTTTGCTGATGTTGGGCATGTTTATGGCGGGTTGGGCCGGGGCGGCGGAGGCGTTTGTGCGGGTGAGTCCGCGGGATGCGCGGTATTTTGAGTTAAGCGATGGCACGCCCTACATTCCGATTGGGCTGAACATGATCGCGCCGCCGGGCGACCGTTTTGAGGGGATGGCGCAGTGGATGGATCAATTGGCCGGGCAGGGGGGGAATTTTATCCGGGTGTGGTTGAGCAATCCTTATTTTGATGTGGAGCATGCCAAGAGCGGGGAGTACGACGCCCATAAGGCGCGGCGGATTGAGGAGCTGCTGGCGCATGCTGCGGCGCGGGGGATCCGGGTGAAGATGTGCATGGAGCATTTTAGGCATCTGGGGGAGGGGACACAGCGATGGGCGGCCAAACCCATGCACTTGGTGGCCAACGGCGGTCCGGCGACCAACACGGCACATTTTTTTGATGGGGAGGCCGGGCGGCGGCAGTTTCAAGAGAAGATCGCATGGTATAGGCGTCGGTTTGGGGCGCAGCCGCAGGTGTTTGGTTGGGAGTTGTGGAATGAGATGAACGCCATCCGTGCGGGGGATTACATGGCCTGGACCGAGCTGATGTTGCCTCATTTGCATCGGGCTTTTCCCTCCAACCTTTGCATGCAGAGCCTGGGGAGTTTTGACACGGACTGGGTGCGGGCCAGTTACCGGCGGCTGGCGCTAATGCCGGGCAATGATGTGGCGCAGGTGCATCGGTATCTGGATTTGGGGGCAAAATTGACGGTGTGCCATGGGCCGGTGGACATCTTGGCCGCGGACGCGGTGCGGGAGCTGTTGGCGGTGAAGCCGGGCAAACCGGTGCTGTTGGCAGAGAGCGGAGCGGTGGAGCCGAATCACAGCGGGCCGTTCAAGTTGTACGGGGCGGACAGCCATGGGATCATTTTGCATGATGTGCTGTTTGCGCCGTTTTTTGCGGGTGCGGCCGGGCCGGGACACATCTGGCATTGGGATAGTTATGTGGCGCGCAACAACCTCTGGTTTCATTTTGGGCGTTTTGCCGAGGCCGTGAAGGGAATAGACCCCGCAGGAGAGGGCTTTGAGCCGCAATTTTTGACGGTGGGGCCGTGCCGGGTTTATGCGCTGGTGGGGCGGCGGCACGTGCTGGTTTGGTTGCGGGATGGGCGGGCCACGTGGCAGACGGAGTTGCAACAAGGTCAGGCGCCCGAGGAAGTGCGCGATCTGCGGCTGTCGTGGCAGGCATTGAAAACGGCGGGAAGAGGACGGGCAACGGCCTATGATCCATGGCGTAATGAATGGATGGCGGTGTCGGTGGAGGCAGACGGGGGTTGGGTGTTGCCGGCATTCAAGCGCTCGCTGGTTCTGAAGGTAGCCCGGGAGTGAGGGCAGCAGGCGCGTGCCCTTTACGTCGGAGTCTAGAGGACGGATTTGACTTTGTGCGGCCAAAAATCTTTACTTGGGGCGTGCAGTGACGGCGTGCAAGCCGGTTCCCAGGTGCAACCCAAGCCTCGAGGTTTGAAACGGAGTGCAGGTGGAATGAGGAATTTTTGGGGGACGGGGAAAAGTTTGGCTGCCCGACATGGATTTGAACCATGACAAACAGATCCAGAGTCTGCTGTGCTACCGTTACACCATCGGGCAGTGCACGTGAGAGCAAGGTACGGATTTTGTGACGGGAGTCAAGCCGTGGTTTGGCGGTGGTGACAGAAAGAGATTTTATGCCGCAGGAGTATCGGATGATATTGAAGCATGTGGACCAGGCCGGTTACACACCGGATTTGGAATGCTATGTGCGGCATGGCGGGTATCAGACTTTGCGCAAGGCTTTGGCCCTGGCGCCGGTGACGACGGCGGAGGGGAAGACGGAGACGGGGCCGGAGCAAATTCGCAAGGAGGTGATGCTATCCGGGCTGCGGGGGCGCGGGGGGGCGGGTTTTTCCTGCGGGTTGAAGTGGTCCTTTGTGGATCGGAAGAGCGGCAAGCCGATTTATTTGATTTGCAACGCCGATGAGTCGGAGCCGGGGACGTTCAAAGATCGGCAGATTATTTACAAGGATCCGCATCAGTTGATTGAGGGTATGATGATTGCCGCCTATGCCAATGATGTGCATCTGGCGTATATTTACATTCGCGGGGAATTTGCCGAGGGGGCTAGGATTTTGAATCGGGCGCTGGCAGAGGCACGCGGGGCGGGGTATTTGGGAAAGAATATTTTGGGCAGCGGATATGATTTGGAGATTTATGTGCATCGGGGGGCGGGGGCCTACATTTGCGGGGAGGAGACGGGGCTGATTGAATCCCTGGAGGGCAAGCGGCCGTATCCGCGCATCAAGCCACCCTATTTCCCGGCGGTGCTGGGGCTGTATCAGTGTCCCACGATTGTCAACAACGTGGAGACTTTGTGCGCGGTAAAGCACATTGTGGAGATGGGAGGGGCGGCGTATGCGCGGCTGGGGACGCCCAATAACACCGGGACGCGGATTGTGAGTTTGAGCGGACACGTACGGCGGCCCGGCTATTATGAGATTGAGGTGGGGAAAGTGACCTTGGGGGAGCTGATCTTCCATGAGAATTTCGGGCAGGGGCTGCGTCCGGGGCGGACGTTGAAGGCGATCATTCCGGGCGGGTCCTCGGCCAAGGTGTTCAAGGCGGGGGAGAAGGTGACGTTGCGGCGGAGGCGTCCGGATGGGACGATGAGCGTGCAGGAGATGGATTTGCTGGATTTGCCATATGATTTTGACACCATAGCGGCAGCCGGGAGCATGTCGGGTTCCGGGGCCATCATTGTGATGGACGACACCACGGACATGGTGGCGGCGCTGGCCAATCTGGCCGAATTCTACGCGCATGAAAGTTGCGGGCAGTGCACGCCGTGCCGGGAAGGGGCCTTGTGGATGAGCAAGATATTGCATCGGATGGATACAGGACGGGGGCGGGCAGGTGATGCCGCCCAGTTGCTGCATCTGGCCCAGAACATTCAGGGCCGCACCGTGTGCGCCT
Source organism: Verrucomicrobiia bacterium (assembly GCA_026414565.1). Classification (NCBI taxonomy): domain Bacteria; kingdom Pseudomonadati; phylum Verrucomicrobiota; class Verrucomicrobiia; species Verrucomicrobiia bacterium. Next base: position 9,853 of record JAOAIT010000004.1, on the reverse strand, counting down.
TTGGCGAGGCTTGTGCCTGGCCGGTGCTGAGTTTTGTAAGCAAATTCCGCGAGGACTTTGAGGCGCGGGGCGCGGGCCCGGCCGCCCGGAGGGTGTAGCCGCCATTGCGATTGAGGGTTTTCAAAGTATGCCGGATACCAAACCAGACCAGAGCGCCCCGCCACCGCCTGCCGCCGTGGAGAAAATAAAAATCAAGGTGGACGGGCGGGAGGTGGAGGTGCCGCGGCTGATGCCTGATTGGACGGGGAAACTGGCGCCGACGACGATGTTGCAGGCGTGCAAGCTGGCGGGGGTGGAGGTGCCGCATTATTGCTATCATCCGCAGTTGCCGGTGGCGGGGAATTGCCGGATGTGCCTGGTGGAATTTGGCGTGCCGATGATCGGGCCGGATCGGAAGCCGCTGTTGAACGAGAAAGGGGAGCCAATCATCCAGCGGAGCACCCTGCCTTACGAGCCGGGGACGCCGCGGGGGGCCATTGCGTGCGCCACGCCGATTTCGCCGGGAATGGAGATTTATCCGAGTTCCCCGGCGACGAAGCAGATGCGGGAGTCGGTGCTGGAGTTTTTATTGGCGAATCATCCCCTGGATTGCCCGATTTGTGATCAGGCGGGCGAGTGCAAGTTGCAGGAGTATGCGCTGGATCACGGGCGGGCGGAGAGCGCCTTTGGGGAAACCAAGGTGCACAAGCCCAAGCAGGTGGATTTGGGGCCGCGGATCATGCTGGACGATGAGCGGTGCATTTTGTGCACGCGATGCATCCGGTTTACGCGGGACATTGCGGGGGATGACGCGCTGGGAATCATCCACCGGGGCGGGTATAACACGCTCAGCGCCTATCCGGGGCGGCAGTTTGACAACAATTACACCCTAAATACGGTGGACATTTGCCCGGTGGGGGCGTTGACGTCGAAGGATTTCCGGTTTCGGATGCGGGTATGGTTTTTGAAGGAGACCAAAAGCATCTGCACCAGTTGCGGACGGGGCTGCAATATTCTTATCAGCTCGCGGGAGAACGTGATTTACCGGTACACGCCGCGGGAGAACATGGCGGTGAACAAATGCTGGATGTGCGATGCGGGGAGGTTGAATTACAAGTGGATTGGGCGGGCGGACCGCCTGAAGGAAGTGCTGGGGCCGGGAGGACAGAAGTCTGATTGGGCGCAGGTGATGCCGGAGATCAGCGCGCGGTTGCGCGCAGCGCCGGCGGGATCGGTGGCGATGGTGGTATCGGCCCGCCAGACGGTGGAGGAGATGTATTTGCTGCGGGTGCTAGCCGGCAAGCTGGGGGCGGTAACGGATGCGGTGCCGCGGGTGGGGGAGGCGGATCATTTGCTGGTGCATGCGGACAAGAATCCCAACAGCAATGGGGCGCGGGTGATGGGTTTGTGTGGCGCCGAGATGGGGGCCAGTCTGCCGCGGATTGCGGCGGGGATTGCGGCGGGGACGATTCGGACCTTGCTGGTGGTGGGGGAGGATGTGACGAAACATGGAATTGAGGCGGAGTTGCTAAGCCGGTTGGAAACCTTGGTGGTGAGCGATATTTTACCCAATAAAACGACGCGGCACGCGCATTACCTGCTGCCCGGATGTGCGCACGCCGAGAAGCGGGGCAGTTTCATCAATGCCACCGGGCGCTGGCAACGTTTCTGGAAGGCGGTGGAGCCGCCGGGGCAGGCGCGGCCGGAGATCGAGTGGCTGGGTGAACTGGCGCACAATGTGGCGGGGGAAAACAGCTTTGGCAGCGTGGAAGCCTTGTTCAACCATCTCAGTCGTGAGGTGCCGGGACTGGGCGGGGTGCGGTGGGAGCAGTTGGGGGACAGCGGGGTGGACGTGAGCATGCAGGCGCGGCAGGGGTGATTGAGAGCACGACATGGACTGGATCAACAACTTGAGTGCCGGACAGCAGTTTGCGCTCTTCAGCGCGGTGAAAATCCTTGGGGTGTTTTCCGTGCTGATGTTCATGGTGGCGTATGTGGTGCTGCTGGAGCGGCGGCTGTGCGCGGCGATTCAGGACCGGGTGGGGCCGAATCGGGCGGGGCCGGGGGGCATTTGGCAGCCGATCGCGGACGCGGTGAAATCGTTTTTGAAGGAGGACTTCATGCCGGCGCATGTGCGCAAGGTATGGTACTGGCTGGCGCCGGCGGCGGTGATGATTCCGGGGCTGGTGACGGTGGCGGTAATACCGTTTGGCTCGCAGATTGGGCAGCAGAAGATGGTTATTGCGGATTTGAATGTGGGGATTTTGTACACTTTTGGCATCGTGTCGCTGGGAGTGTACGGGATTGTGCTGGCGGGGTACGCCGCCAATTCCAAATATCCCTTCCTGGGAGGGATTCGCTCCAGTGCGCAGATGATTTCGTATGAGATTGCGATGGGGTTGTCGGTGATTCCTGTGTTGATGCAGGCGGGGGATTTGAACCTGAGCCGTCTGGTGGAGGCGCAGGCAGGCTGGCTGGCGAGCTGGCTGCCGCTGCCCAACTGGATGGTGCTGCAGAGTCCGATGACGGCTTTGTCCTTTTTAATTTTTCTGGCGGCGGCCTTTGCGGAGACCAACCGGCTGCCCTTCGATTTACCGGAGGCGGAGCAGGAGCTGGCGGGGGGGTACAATGTGGAATACAGCTCGATCAAGTTTGCCCTGTTTTTCATGGGAGAATACGCCAATATGATTGCGGCGTCCGCGATGATGGTGACGTTGTTTTTTGGCGGCTGGACGCTGCCCTGGTTTGGGCTGGATCGTCCGGCGGAAACGGTGGGCATGGGGATTTTGCACATCATGATCTTTTTGGGGAAGGTGGCGGTGTTCATGGTGTTTTTCATCTGGGTGCGCTGGATGCTGCCGCGTTTTCGGTATGATCAGCTTATGGATCTGGGCTGGCGGCGGTTTGTGCCGCTGGGGTTGGTGAACATTTTACTCATGGCCGTGTGGCTGTGGTGGCGGGCGGGGGCGTAGGAGAACTGGATTGTGATTGTGCCGCGTAAAAAATTGACGTTGTGGGAACGGCTGTTCCTGCCGGCATTTGTGGCCGGATTCAAGGTCACGTGGCGGCATTTTGTGAACACGCTGTTCCGACGGCGGAATGCGGCGGTGGTGACGGCGGGGGGATATTACCCGGAGGTGCCATGGACAGTGAAGGAGGGCTACCGCGGGGCGCCGTATCTGGTCAAGGATCAGGAGGGACGGACGAAATGTGTATCGTGCCAGCTTTGCGAGTTTGTGTGCCCGCCCAAGGCCATCAAGATCACCCCGCCCGGCCCGGAGGTGGATCCGACGACGGGGAATGTGGAGAAGCGGCCCAAGGAGTTTGAGATCAACATGCTGCGGTGCATCTTCTGCGGCTTTTGCCAGGAAGTATGCCCGGAGGAGGCGATCTTTTTGATGAAGGATTACTCCCTAAATGGCGGGAGCCGGGAGGAAATGATTTACAACCTGGAGAAATTGCTGGCCCTGGGCGGGGTGCATGAGGATCCCATCATGAAATGGAAGAAGAAAGCGCTCGAAGCCCAGGCGCAGGAAGTGTTTAATCCGGAGCGCAAGGAATGAGCGGCATCGCGCATGACTGACCTGTTGTTTTATTTGTTTGCCGCGCTGGCGGTGGCCTGTGCCTTTCTGGTGGTGGCCAACCCGTTCAGCCGGAATCCGGTGACCAGCGCCATGTTTCTGGTGCTGACGATCGTGTCGCTGGCGGGGTTGTTTGTGCTGCTGCACGCCTATTTTCTGGCGGCCATTCAGATTCTGGTTTATGCGGGGGCGGTGATGGTGCTGTTTTTGTTTGTAATCATGCTCCTGGATTTGAAGGAGGAGGAGCGCCAGGGGCTGCGCCGCACGGCGGTGGTGTCCGGACTGGCGGCGGTGGGCGGGCTCTTAATCATCATCGTGCAAACGGTGTGGTCGGGCCGCCCGGGGCAGGGGACACAGCCATTATTGGAGGGGGAAACGACGGTGTTGGGGCGGGCGCTGTTCAACGCGCAGGGAAACAGCCCGGGTTTTCTGCTGCCATTTGAGCTGGTGGGGCTGCTGCTGCTGGTGGCGATGATTGGGGCCATGGTGCTCAGCAAGAAGGAGGTCAAATGAGCGTGGGCTTGGAGCATTATTTGACGGTGAGCGCCCTGCTGTTTGGGCTGGGTCTGCTGGGGGTGATGCTGCGGCGGAGTCTGATTTTAATGTACATGTCGCTGGAGCTGATGCTCAACGCGGCGAATCTGGCGCTGGTGGCTTTTTCGCGGTTCAACAATCATCTGGATGGGCAGGTGATGGTGTTTTTCATCATCACCGTGGCGGCGGCGGAGGTGGCCGTGGGGCTGGCCTTGCTGGTGGCGCTGTATCGCCGGCAGCAGAGCACGCAGGCGGATGATTTGACCTCAATGAAACTCTAGCGGCATGGAGCATCCGGAAAATCTTCTCTGGCTGGCATTGGTGGGGCCGCTGCTCTCGGCGGGGGTCATCACGCTGTTCCTGCGCAAGGAGGGGCGGTTGAGCGCGGGGCTGTCCATTGGGGCGGTGGCGGTGTCCTTTGTGATTTGCGGCGGATTGTTTTTGATGTTTGGGGCGCAGCCGGAAAGCAACCTGGGATTGTATCCGGCATTGACGGAATGGCGTTTTACCTGGCTGCAGGTGGGTGGGGTGAAGGTTTCGATGGCCTTGCGGATGGATTATTTGAGCTTGTTGATGGCGTTGGTGGTGACGGGGGTGGGCGGAGCCATTCATGTGTATTCCGCGGGTTACATGGGCAAGGATCCGCAGATGGGGCGGTATTTTGCGGGGTTGAGTTTGTTCACCTTTGCCATGTTGGGCATTGTGTTTGCGAATGATCTCATCACGTTGTTTATCTTTTGGGAACTGGTGGGGGTCTCGAGCTATTTGTTGATTGGTTTCTGGCACGAGCGGGCGGCGGCGGCCAATGCGGCGCGCAAAGCCTTTTTGACCAACCGCCTGGGTGATTTTGGGTTTTTACTGGGGATCTTGCTGCTTTGGGGGATGCTGGGGACGCTGGACTTTGAAGAGATCCGGCAGCAGTTGGCGTCGCGGCCGGGGCGGCTGGGGGAGATGGCGGGGGTGGCGGGGCTGTTGATTTTCTGCGGGGCGATGGGGAAATCGGCGCAATTTCCGCTGCACGTGTGGTTGCCGGACGCCATGGAAGGCCCCACGCCGGTCAGCGCGTTGATCCACGCGGCCACGATGGTGGCGGCCGGTGTGTATATGTTGTGCCGGCTGTTTTTCCTGTACACGGTGCCGATAAGCTGGCCAGAGAGTCTGGCCTTTTTGCAGGGGATCACGCCGCTGGACATCATTGCCATGATCGGTGGCATCACGGCGTTGCTGGCGGCGTTGATCGCGGTGCAGCAAAGTGACATCAAGCGGATTCTGGCGTATTCCACGCTTTCGCAACTGGGGTACATGATCATGGCGGTGGGCCTGATGCATCCGCAGGCGGCCATGTTTCATCTGACCACGCATGCGTTTTTCAAGGCGTTGTTGTTTTTGGGGGCGGGCAGCGTGATTTATGCGCTGCATCATGAGCAGGATATTTGGAAAATGGGCGGGCTGCGCCGGCGGATGCCGCTGACGTGGGTGACGTTTTTGCTGGCGACGCTGGCATTGTGCGGTCTGCCGCCGTTGAGCGGATTCTACAGCAAGGATGCCATTCTGGCGGCAGCCCAGGAGAAAACCGGTTTGTTTTTACTGGCGGTGGGGACGGCCGGGCTGACCAGTTTTTACATGTTCCGACTGGTGTTTGCAGCCTTCTGCGGCGCGCCGCGGAGTGACAAGGTGGAGCACGCCCATGAATCACCGGCGATTATGACGGTGCCGTTGGTTTTGCTGGCGGCATTATCGGTGGCAGGCGGGGTGCTGGGGATTCCGGCGTTTTTAAGCAAGATGCCGGATTTGGCGGGCGCGGGGGGGATGGCGACGGCGCAGACCCAGACGGCGGCTCCGGCGTCCGGCTTGTGGGCGATGTTGATCGAGCCGTTCCATCATGCGCCCAAGGTGGCGGCTTTGGGACTGGCGGCGTCGTTGTTTGGCTTGCTGGCGGCGTGGTTGTTGTATGGGAAGGGAGGCAAGGATCCGCTGCCGGCTTCGTTGGGGGTGTTGTCGCGGTTGATGCGGGATCGGTTTGTGTTGGATGAGATATACGAAGGGATCATTTACCTGACCCATGATGCGCTGGCGCGGCTGGCGGCGTGGGTGGATACGTGGATTATCGCGGGGCTGGGGGTGCGGGGGACGCATGGGGCGACTGAACTGACGGGGCGGGCGTTGCGGCTGTTGCACACGGGGAATGTGCAGACCTATGCCTTTTTATTTGCGGCGGGATTGGTGGTGGTGCTGTGGTGGAAACTGGGACGCTGAGCGAAGGTGATGACACCCTTGTTGTACATATTTGGCCTGCCGCTGTTGGGGGCGCTGTTGGTGTGGCTGGTGCCGCGCAACTACCGGCTGGTGATCCGGTTGATTGCGCTGGGGAGCGCGCTGGGGTCGTTGGCGGCGGCGCTGCTGCTGTTTTATCGGTTTGACGCGTCACAGGCCGGCTATCAATTTGTGACGCGGGTGCCGTGGGTGGAGTCGCTGGGGATGGCCTTTCATTTTGGGGTGGACGGCATCAATCTGGCCCTGTTGTTAATGGGGGCGCTGGTCACGTTTGCGGCGGTGGCCGTGAGCCGGCACATCAAGGAACGGGAAAAGGAGTACTATCTGCTGCTGTTATTGATGAGCGGGGGAATTCTGGGCGCTTTTGCCTCCCTGGATTTGTTTTTACTGTACTTTTTCCACGAGCTGGCGCTGGTGCCCACGTTTATCATGATCGGGATTTGGGGGCGGGGCGAGCGGCGCAATTATGCCACCTTCCAGATTACCCTGTATTTGAGCCTGGGCGCCTTGATTGCGCTGGCGGGGCTGGTGTTGCTGTACCTGCACAGCGGGGCCAGGAGCTTTGATCTGGTGGCCATCATGGCGCAGTTGCAGCGGCAGCCGTTGTCGGCGGAAGTGCAGCATTTGATTTTCCCGCTGTTGTTGTTTGGCTTCGGCATTTTGGTTTCGTTGTGGCCGTTTCATTCGTGGGCGCCGCTGGGGTATGGGAGCGCGCCGCCGGCCGTGGCGATGATGCATGCGGGGGTGATCAAGAAGTTTGGCCTGTACGGCTTGATTCGTGTGGCTTTGCCGGTGATGCCGCAGGCGGCGTGGGCCTGGGTGGATGTGCTGAGCGTCTTGTGCCTAGGCAACATCTTGTTTTGCGGGTGGGTGGCGCTGCGGCAGAAAGATTTGAACTTGTTGATTGGCAACTCGAGTGTGGCGCACATGGGCTTTTGTTTTCTGGGGCTGGCGAGTTTGTCGGTGGCGGGCATTACCGGGTGCGTGATGGTGATGGTGGCGCATGGTTTGCTGGCGGCCCTGACGTTTGGGTTAAGCGGCTATTTGCAGCAACAAACCCAGACGTTGGAATTGAAGGAGCTGGGCGGCTTGTGGCAGCGGATGCCCTATCTGGGGGCCGCACTGATGATGGCGATGTTTGCCGGATGCGGCCTGCCCGGCTTTGCGAATTTTCCCGGCGAGCTGCTGGTGATGTTTGGCGCGTGGCAGATGTTGCCGATGACGGTGGTGCTGGCGGCGTGGGGGGCGCTGGTGATAGCGGCCATATACATGCTGCGCGCGGTGCGTGAGGTCCTGCACGGGCCGGTGGCGGCCCGATGGCAGCAGGTGCAGGATGTGCCGGGATGGTGGCCCAAGCTGCCTTACACGTTGTTGCTGGGGGCGCTGTTGGTCTTTGGGTTTTATCCGCCGTTGCTGACGCGGACGATCGAGCCGGCCGTCACGGCGCTGGTGCGGCAGGCGGGCTATGATCTGCCGGCACCGGCCAAGGTGAAAGCGCGCGGAGGCGCGGAAAAGCCCGCAGTGTCCGCACCGGGGTTGCGGCGATGAAGCGATGAATGTTTCCCTGTTAAGTTTGGAAATTGGGGTGGTGCTGCTGGGCGTGGCCCTGCTGGTGGCGGACTGGTTCACGCCGGCGGAGTTCAAGCGCCGGTTGGGCGTGGTGGCGGCGGCGGTCCTGCTGCTGATGGCGGGCTACAGCTTCTGCCTGAGCGCCACGACGCCACAGTTTGCTTTTGGGCAAAGTTATGTGCTGGACGATCTGGCGTTGTTCTTCAAACGCTTCTTTCTGGTGGCGGGCGTTTTGGTGCTGTTGTGGGCGGTGGAGTTCAGTGATCGGCTGCGGGGCGGCGTGGTGGAGTTTTATGCACTGTTGCTGTTTGCGCTGGCGGGCATGATGTTCACGGCTTCGGCGAACAATTTGGCCATGCTGTTTGTGGCCCTCGAGCTGGTCACCATCACCTTTTATGTTCTGGCGGCGTACCAGCGGCAGGTGCGGGAGTCCCTGGAGGCCGGGGTGAAGTATCTGATCATGGGCGGGCTGGCTTCCGCGTTCATGGTGTTTGGGATTGCCCTGATTTTTGGAGTCACGGGGACGATTGAGTTCGAGATTTTGCGGGCCAAGATGGCGGTGAAAAACGGGCCGGCGGAACAACCGCTTTTTCAGTTGGGCATGCTCATGCTGCTGGCGGGCCTGGGCTTCAAAATTGCGGCGGTGCCGTTCCAGATCTGGGTGCCGGATGTGTATCAGGGGGCGCCTTCGCCGGTGACGGCCTTCCTGGCGGCGGGGAGCAAGGCGGCGGGCTTTGCGCTGGTGGTGCGATTGTTCATGCAGGTGACGCCGCTGGGGTCTCTGGGGTGGGAAACGCTGATGATGGCGGTGGCGGGGGTGACCCTATTGTATGGCAATTTGTGCGCGATTCCGCAGCGTAATGTGAAGCGACTGCTGGGGTATTCGAGCATTGCCCATGCGGGATATTTGTTGTTGGGGGTGGCGGCAGCATCGCTGGCGGGGGTGACCGCCGTGCTCTATTACCTCAGCGGTTACCTGTTCACGGTGTTGGCGGCGTTTGGAGTGATTACGCTGGTGCTGCGCGAGGCGGGGGCGGAGGATATTGGGGCGTTGAGCGGGCTGGGACGGCGATCTCCATTTTTAGCGGCGACGATGACCCTGGCCATGGTCTCCCTGGCGGGGGTGCCGCCGCTGGCGGGATTTTTTGGCAAGTTTTTACTGATAAAGGCGGTGCTGCAAGCCGGGGCACAGTCCAGCGCCTATTACTGGCTGGCAGGGGTGGCGGTGGTGGGGGTGGTGATTTCCTTGTGGTATTACTTTGGGGTGATCAAGGCCATGTACTGGGGAGAGGATGCGGCGGACATGTCGCCGGTGGCCGTAAGCCTGCCCAGCCGGGTGGGATTGGTGGTGTGCCTGGCAGGCATGTTATGGCTGGGGTTGATGCCGGAGGTGCCGTTGTGGCTGGCGGAGCAGGGGGCCATGGCGCTGGGGTGGTAGCGAAATAACCACAAGCGTTTATAACGCGAGCGTATTACGGAAAGAGAGAAGGCGGCAATACCCCAAAAAATAAACCGTCCGGTTGCCCGGACGGTTGGAGGGGGATAAAAAAGCTGTTTATTACTTGCCCTTGGCTTCCTTGAGGGCGGCGAGCCATTTGTCCACGCCGGCCATATAGCCCACCTTTTCAAACACCTTTTCGCCTTGCCCATTCAACACCACGATGGTGGGGAAGCCGCGCACGCCGTATTTCTTCTTCAGGTCGTCGTTGGCCTTCTTTTGGGCCTCGGGCAGTTGTTTTTTGGCCGGAAAATCCACGAACAGGAGGACCATGTTGTTGGCGGCGAATTCCTTGAATTCAGGTGTGGAGAAGACCTCAGCGTCCAGTTTTTTGCACCAACCGCACCAATCGCTGCCGGTGAAGTTGATGAAGAGCAATTTGTTTTCCTTTTTGGCCTGGTTGAGGGCGGCATTGAAA
>JAOAIT010000003.1 GCA_026414565.1 Verrucomicrobiia bacterium | reverse complement strand
AGATGTGTATAAGAGACAGGGTGTAAGGGTCGTATTCCCAGAGCTGCTCAGGTTTCAACCCCATCACGGGAATATTGGCGACCGTCCAGCCCCAATAGACCAGCTCGCTCTGAGTGCCCCCCCGCGAGAGGTTTCCCAAGCGTTCACGTTATCAAACAGGCTTCGTCCACACCGAAGCCCAATCAATCCGGCAGGGATTAACAATAGAACTGATGCCCACCGTTTTGCACCCTCGCCTTCGTCCCCGCCGGTTTTGCACTTTGCATTTTGCACTTTGCACTTTGCATTTCCCTCTCCTCATAAATGGCCTTGAAGGAAGGGCGGTTTTGGAGGATATTGGCTTCGGGTCAGCCGAAAGCAAATGCAAGCGTGGGGAACCATAGGCATGTATGAAGCCAGGGAGGAGGCAAATCCCATCCCACAAGATTCATCTCCTCCGAACGACGCTTGCAACGAGGGCGTGTTGCTGGCGACGGTGATTCATAATGGGCCGGATGCGGGGGTGTATTTTCCGGTTTATGATGGGAATGGGAACGTGATGGGGTATGTGCGGGGGGCGGATGGGTTGTTGGTGGCGCAATACGAGTACGGCCCTTTTGGCGAACTCCTCCGCGCCAGCGGCCCCCTCTCCCAGACCTTCAACCCTCTCTTCTCCACCAAATACCTCGACTGGGAAACCGGCCTCTACTACTACGGTTACCGCTACTACTCCCCCACCTCCGGCCGGTGGCTCTCCCGAGACCTTATAGCGGAATGGGGCGGGAATAACCTCTATGGCTTCGTTTATAACAGTTCAGCAAACCGAATTGACCGATTAGGTTTACAGGCTGCTGGGGGATACCCCGGAATGCCCTTCTTTACTCAGCTAAGCGAGCGACCAGAGCCGCCGCAAAGACGCCCATTTTTGCCAGAGAATTTGCGTAAATGCTGCGATGAAGAGATACGTAACAATGGTCAGCATGAGCTGAATAAAAGATACATGGCTGCTAGAGCAAAGGCTCTGGAGCTGGGTCTTCGTCCCGCCGACCCCGGCAAACCGGGTGCAACATGCAAGAATTCCTCCGCCGACATATTGCGGTGGCTGGCTCCATTTCCACCATGTTGGATATGTTATTTGGAGTTAAGATCAAAAAATGTATTGTTCTGGGTTTTTGACCATCAGGTAATTGTATGTTTAGGCTACACAAGAAGCTCCTCAACCCCAAAGGAAATAATCTTTGATTGGTGGGGCGACATAAGATACGGGAGAACACTTTCGGGAGGTCCTGCAATTCATTTTCGTCGCGAATATCCCTATGACCCATGGTGGACACAAGATCCATATCAATTTGCAGTCACAAGCTGTGACGGAACACCCTTGCGACCAGATTTACCTCAGCGGTGCGGATTTCAAGCGTGCGTCGAGAAATAGTTTCACTATGAGATACCCCGCTGACATAATGAAATTGACCTTGATAGGATGCAGTTCATTTTTAATCCTCAGCTCGTGTAAAGTAGAGACTCAAACCAGTTGCTACGCGAATTTAAGTGCAATTGATGGCGCCAAGCAATCTTGGTCTCTTGCATATAATAAAACTAATGGGGCAATAGTCACCCAGTCTGATTTAGAGCTTTATCTGAAGAATATGCCGGCATGTCCACGCGGCGGAACTTACAAAATTGGACTAATTGGTGAACCTCCCAAGTGCTCATATCCTGAGCATAAGTATCCATGACGGTAAGTGGCAGCTTTCGCCTGATGGACGCAGGAGAAACTCTGTCTTGAGGAGAAGTGGTGTTGGCCCAGCACCCATCCGCATGAAGTGTGCGCCAGAGCTAAACAAATGAAAAGCAAACAACGGCATTGAACGGTTCTTGTGGCCAGCATCGCCGCCGCTTGTGCGGTGATTGCTTGCGGTGGCGATGGCGAGAATGCGGCTCGGAATGCCATAGAAAACACGGGCACCATGGATTGAATAGAATTTCGCGTGCATAACGCAAGAAGCCATTGTTGACATACCCATCGCACTAATAATCAAGATAAGAGTGCAAGAGGCATAAGGTCTTCCGATGCGTGGTGGCCAAGTTGGAGGGCCCTTGGCGTGAGGCCTACCAATGTGGTAGCCTTGGGAGTTACCTCATCCGCAACCAAGCTTGACCCACAAATATTAGCATGAACATCTTTAAAATCTGAAAATTAAAAGAGCTTCTCTCGCGGGTTGGGGTGGTGAGTCGCCCGGACGGCATAACCGGATGGCAAGAATTGAAAACTTTGCATATTGACGGTAAGACCCATCAACCTGTGCGTGCTTTGCCACTGGATTTGCCGAAGTCGCCCGTTTAACTCATGGTTTTTATGAATGTTCCCGAGTTGTAGAGGATGTTGGTCGTTTTCCCGTCCAAACTGGCGGAATTGGTGGCGGTAGGATGCCAGTTGAAGACAGTACCAGATGCCTAGCTCGCACACGTTATGCTTCTTAAGCGTGATGTGAATAAAAACAATATCACATTTCTCCAACTGCTTTTTACAAAACCCCATCGCTTGAACTTATCAGCCTCGAATTCAACATCATCACCAATACTCCACGTATTATACTTGCTTCGGAAAAACAACTGAAAACATTTTTGACTGGCAATCCTATCTATTACATTAGCAACGATAATGATCAACTAATTGCACCCAAACGCATTGAAATGGAGCGGTGAGAGTTTATGTGGCTTTTCTAAGGGAATCCATAGTAGTTGTCAGAGAGACCGTAAGAATCCCTGTGGGACGCGGACAAACGTCTGGCGTGGGGGTGGTTCAAGGGCACGTCGCCGGCAGGGGGGAGATTTCGGGGGGGCCAGAGCCGGCACGCGAGACGTGCGCGCCCCCCGAGACCAAGGGTTATGGCCGCGGGGGTTAAGAATGTTAACGGGGTAGGGCAGTTGCCAAGGTAGTGAAAGTATGTAATGAATGGAACATGATCGCCGAAGTGAAAGAGGTGACGGGCGAGGTTCGCACGCACGTCTGGGGGGCGGACTTGAGCGGCCCCTTATCCCAGATCTTTAACTACCTCTTTTCCACCCAACCCCTCGACTGGGAAACCGGCCTCCTCTACTACGGCCATCGCTACTACTCCCCCACCCCCGGCCGCTGGCTTAGCCGCGATTCACTCGGGGAGGAAGGAGGATTGAACGTCTACCGGTTCGTTTACAACGACCCTATCCAGAATGTTGATTCGCTCGGAATGATCCCGATCTGGATGGAGCGGCTCTTCAAATGGGCAGGTTACCAGTTCTGGAGAAACTTCGTTGTCACTGCGCCTCACTGGCAGACAGTGATGGACGACTGGTATTACGAGACTGGACCTGATCCGAGGACTTATATTGGAATCTCTGATCCGCGTAACGCGGACATTGCAGGCAATGCTGGCTTTGTGAAGTTGCTCAACTGCTGGATTGCGAAGCGGCGAGGGGTGCAAGTGCCCGCTGGTTCGTGGGGAGTCGCGCCTTGGGGTTTCCGGTGGGTTTATGCCTACGATTTCAGTTCGGCTGCCGGAGGCATAGCGGCCTACACGCCTGCCACGCATTTCCTGGGGAGTTATCGCGCCAGTGTCCGCGACTTGGGCCGAGTCGATCCCACCGGTGGAACGATGCACAAGTATCAAATCGACATCTCCAATGTCTCCGGCTGGACCTCGGGCACACGGCTGCCCGGCTGGGCAGCATATATGAGGAGAATCATCCTCGGCATCGATGGCACTTCGCTGTTCTACGACCACCCACGAGGGCGCGCTCGATATACCCCGAGCACGGGCGGTACTATGCAGAACAACTACAGCTTTGTGACTACGGGCGACGCGTGCAATGCAACATGTGTTCTTCCTTGAGGTTCGCCATGCCAGCTTGGAAATTCACCGAAGTGTTTTCGGCTTGGGCACTGACACTGTTCTTTTTGGCAGTTGCCTGCAACAGGAGTTCAACGAGTAGCCCTCAACCGTCGCCGAACACGATGTCAGAGAATCCTCAGCGTGAAAGAGTTGGACTGCGAACCGTGAAGGCTACGTGGCATCTGTACCGCGTCCAATTCGGCGCTGAGGACTGGAAGGTTGCGTCGAACGATTATTTGGCAAAACGCATTCAGCGTGACTCCCAAGGAAAGCCGCAGTGGGAAGAGGATTACTACTACAGCGGCAGCACCTACAGGACGGAGAATGGTGGACAGGACTGGGAGAGAATCACGGTTCATTACGACTACGGGCCGGGCACTCTTGAAGTTCATTACATCGGAACGAACTCCACGATTCACGCGGCGTTCGATGGTCTGAAAAGCAAGGCATCGACTACCGCTGAAAAGCTTTCGGTTGTTGACGAGACCCTGAAAGCGTGGGGGCTTTCGCGGGTTGAGTGAAGGCTGGCATCCCGGTCGCGGTGTCCCGCCAAAAGGTGTGAAGGAATCTAGCGGCGCTCAGGCCGTGCGGGAGGAAGGTCGGCCACCCACGCGTGTGCTAGAGCGCTGGTTTCGCGGTGCAGGATAACGGTGGTGAACTGGGGTAGGGCGGAGGGAGATGAGTAGCACGCTGGTGGCAGGGAGGGAGGCTTCAGCGGGGGCCGGAGCCGGCACGCGGGACGCGTGCGCTCCCCGAGACCAAGGGTTATGGCCGCGGGGTTAACAATTTGAACGGGTTGGAGCGGTTGCAAAGATGGTGAAAATACGAGTATAATGGATGAAGCATGATCACCGAAGTGGAAGAAGTGACGGGCGAGGTGCGCACGCACGTCTGAGGGGCGGACTTGAGCAACAGGCAGGCGGGAGGGTGGCTGCTCTTTAGTCCATCAAAGCGGCGCGGAGGAAGGGCCGGTACAAATGGGGTTCCAGGAGGAATGAGTCATGGCCCTTGTCGGAGTGGACGGTGATCCAGGTTGGTTCAATGCCGGCCCGTTTGAGTGTTTTGACCATGTGCTCCTGCTCCTCCGGCCAGTAGCAGACATCGGTGTCGATGGTGAACACCAGGAATTTTTGCTGGCGGCAGCGCTCGAAGAGGGAGACCAAATCCTCGGCCACGCCTTCGCGCACGATGTCAAAGCGGTTCCAGGCGTCGAGAATGCGCAGATAGGTGTTGGCGTCAAACCGCTGCACAAACTTGGCGCCCTGATGGAGCATGTAGGATTCGATGGGGCTGGTCAGGTCATACCAGGACAGGTCGGCCGAGCGCCGCACAATTTCCTTGCGGGCCCGCTCGGCCATGGCGTCGAGGGAGACAAACGTTTTGTGTCCAATCATGCGCGCCAGGGCCATGCCGCGGCGTGGTTGTTGCAAGGGGTCGTAGTCGCCCCCTTTGAAATCCGGGTCTGATTCGATGGCGTAAATCTGCTCGAAATTGTGGATGCGGGTGAGGATCGGCACCAGGAGGCCGCTGGCGCACGGGATGACGGTGCGCACCCGGTCGGGATAGCGCGTGGCCAGGCTCAGTGACAACATGCCGCCCAGGGAGGCCCCCATGACGGCATGCAACTGCTCGATGCCCAAGTGATCCAGCAGGCGCATCTGGGAGTCCACGATGTCCGAGAGCGTGACATGCGGGAAACTGCGCCCCCAGCGCCGGCCCGTGGCGGGATTGATGGAGCAAGGGCCGGTGGAGCCGTAGCATCCGCCCAGGTAATTGGCGCAAATGACAAAGAAATGATCGGTGTCCACGGACTTTCCCGGCCCGATGAAGCCGTCCCACCATCCGATTTTGCACTCATCCGTCCAGCGGTTGTCCACCCCCGGCACCTGGGGATTGAAGCCCGCGGCGTGGGCGCTGCCGCTCAAGGCGTGAAACACCAGCACGGCGTTGCTGCGGTCGGCGTTGAGCTTGCCGTAGGTTTCGTAGGCGAGGGTGACATCCGTGAGCCGCTCGCCGTTGAACAGCTCCAACGGCCGCTCGGGGGTGGCCACGCGCAGAAATTTGGTCTCCACTGTTGCCTTGCGATGCATAAGTCCCCTCCAGTGTAGAGCATCTGCCGGCTCTGGCGCAAAGATTTTGCGGCCGCGCGCCAGGGGTGGAGTCCGCCCGGCGCTGCCCGGCGGCGGCGGGGTGCCGCCCGCCGGCCGGCGGCGCGTGGTGGCTCAAGGCAGCGGCATCAGATGGATGTTCCGAAAATGGATTTCGCCTCCTTCGGACTGCAGGCCCACCGGCCCGGCCACGACTTCGGCGTCGGTGGCCTCGTTCACCAGTTGGCCGTTCATCCAGACGCGGATGCGCGGCCCCTCGGCCTGCACCACCAGATGATTCCACTCGCCGGCGGGTTTTTCGTTGCCGGCCAGGCGGGTGACGCCGCGCAGGTCGCCCCCCAACTGATGGTTGGGCACGAAGCGGAATCGTTCCGCCGGGCCGTTGATTTTCAGGCCGTGGAAGCCATACAAATCGCCGGCGTTGCCGTGGCGGAGCTGCGTTTCAATGCAGCGCGGCAAGGCCCGCGGCTCGCCGGTGATGCGGCCGAAAATGCCGCTGTTGCCGGGCGTTTTGCCCGGCGCCCACCGGTATTCCAGTTCCAGCCGGTAGTTGGTGAAGGACCGCAGGGTGTGCAGGTAGCCCATGGGCTCGCCGGCGCAAATGATGATGCCGTCCTGCACGCGCCACACTTTATCCATGGGCACTTTGGGATCGGCGGAGACGGCTTTCCAGCCCTGGAAGTTGCGTCCGTTGAACAACGCCACGGCCGTTTGCCCGCCCGGGCTGGAAGTCGCGCCGGCCCGCCCGCCGCCGCCGGACGAGGATGCGCAGGAAACCGCGAGTAAGGACACCAGGGAAAGGGCCAGGGTGCCCGCCAGGAAGTTGAGCGTGTGCATTTTTTTCATCACCGCTTAATTTGGCAGGAAGTCCGCGCCCGCGCCAAGTCCAAAGGAAAAAGAAACGGAAGGCGCAGGGCCTTCCGTTTCCGTGGCAAACGGGCGATGGCCGCGCAACCCGGCCCGCCCGCGGGGCGCCGCAGCGCCTAGAAAGTCAGCATCAACTCGCCGCGCAACCAGGTGTGCGGCTGCTGATAGGTGTAGAAATTGCCGGGGAAGATGACCTCTCCCCAGAGGTGGGCGGAGAGGTACTTGTTGAACTGGTACTTCACGATGGCCTGCAAGTAATGCCCGCGGAAGTGGCCGTTGCGGGTGAAGACCGGCGCGGCCGAGAGGGCCGGGGCGGGCCGGTCCGCGTACAGCAGGTTGTAGTTGAGGATGAAGTCCATGCCCTTCATCGGTTTGAGCGTCCAGCCCGGGCCGAAGCGGTGCAGGTTGCCCAACTGGGCGATGCGCCATTCCGCCGCGTAGTCGTAGATGTACAGCTCGCTCCAGCGGGGCCAGCGCGACCAGAGCACGTCGAACGACTCAATGCGCGCCGTGCCCGGATTGTCGCCGGACAGGTATTCATAGTCCACGCTCAGCACGTTGCTCAGGCGGTCTTTGAAGAGATACATCAGCCGGCTGTTGAAGCCGTAGGCCATGACGTTGTTTTCATCTGGCCCCAGCCGCGGCTCCTGGCGCTTGCCCCATTGGAGGGCGCCTTCGGCGCTGTAGGCCCAGTGCTCGCCCAGTGTGCCGGACAGCCGCACGCCCGGGGTGTACAAATCCCCGCGGTTGCCAAAGGCGGTCGCAATGTCGTGGTCTTTTTTGTACATGAAATACACGTCCACGTTAAGCTCCTTGACGCTCTTGTTGGCGATGTAGAGGATGGCGCCGCGCTCATCCTGATCCGTCAAGGCCTTGTGATGGTTGTTGAGCGTGGGCAGCCATTCATCCGTCCAGGCCGACATTTCGATGTACGCCAGGTCCACGGTGGTCTGGTGCTCCTTCAAATCCCAGGTGAGCCGCGCGGCATCGAGAAAGAAGGTGCGGGAGCCGTCATTGGGCGTGCCGTCCATGACCAGCCAGCCGTTGCCGAACCGCAAATCCTGCCGGCCCACGGCCAGGGTCAGCGGCTGGTCGAACATATTGGCCCATTTGAGGTAGAGATTATCAATGATGCCCTCCTGCCAGTCCACGCCGTGCCGCCCGCGAATGGCGCCGTAGCCGGCATCCTTGACCCAGTAGCGCGGCTCGGAGGTCAGGCGCACGTTCAAGGACAAATCCTTCACCGGCGTGATCGCCGTCCACAACCGCCCGCGAAACCGGAAGTAATCCTGCTCATGGAGGCGCGCGTAAGGATTCAACGTCAGGCCGTTGTCAAAGTATTCATTGCGGAAGCGCAAGTCGCCGCCCCAGGTGATCCAGGGGGCCGGCTTTTTGAGCTGGTCCAGCCAGTTCGGTTCCGCGGCCGGCGCCGCGGGCGCGGCCTGCAGCCCCGCCACCGTCAGGGCCAACAGCGCAGTGGAGAGAAGTGTGGTTTGGGGGTTCATGGGGTTGAGTTGGGGGTTGGACGTGGGCGCCGTCCCGCACAGCCGCAGCCGCAACCGCCCCGCCCGGCGGCCCGCCGGCATGACGCAAGTTGCCCCTGCCTACGCTGTTCAGACGGCATCATTAAGCAGACTTAACTCTGGGTTGACAGGCCCGTGGAAGGCTTGTCCGCCGCGCCGGGACCACACCGGCGCCCTGCGGAAAACCGCCGTAATCACGGGCATTTCAACGATACTTAACAGAAAGTATCGGCATGACAATCATTATTTTTAGTTGTGGAAAAAGGTTATAATATCCACTACATAAGTATATAATAATATCTAATATAAAACATGCTAATAAATTAAGCCGCAAGGAGGGGTGACCGACTGACGCGTGGTTTCCCTCCGGCACGCCGGCAGGGGACAGGGGCTTGCAGTCCAGAAGAAACAGGGGGAGGAGGCCCCGCGCCACCCGCTGGCGGCCTCCGGCAATCCGGCTGGTGCTTAGCGGGCCTGCGGCGGGTGCGGGGCGGCCCCGGCGCTCAAGGCGTCACGGGCAGGCGGCCGTTGTTTTCCTCGCGGTGCATGAGGATGCCTTCCACCTTGTAGGGCTTGAGCATGAAATGCGTGGCGGTGCTGAGCACGCCCTGGATGGTGGCGAGTTTCTCCGACACAAACGCCGCCACTTCGCGCAAATTATCCCCCTCCACCACCACCAGCAGATCATAGCCGCCCGACATCAGGTAGCACGAGCGCACCTCGTCATATTTGGCGATGCGCTCGGCCAGGCGGTCAAAACCGCCGCCGCGTTCCGGGGTGATTTTGACTTCAATCACGGCGCGCACCATTTCCACGCCCAGCTTTTCCTCGTTCAACACGGCGTGCGTGCCCAGAATGAGCTGCTGCTCCTCGGCGGCCTTGATTCTGGCCCGCACCTCCTCCTCGCTCAGGTTCAGCATCGCCGCCAGTTGCGCCGGCTGCAGCGTGGCGTTGTCGCGCAGCAATTTCAAAATCATTTCCATGCCCTTTGATGTACCACGCCCGCGCGGGGAGGGAAAATAAAAATCCCCGGCCCGCCGGCCGGCGAGTCACGCCTGTTTCCAGCCCCCCAACGCTCCCGCAGGGCCCGCGCCAAGGGGGGATTGGTAAACGCCCGGCAAGGGTGCGGCGAGAAACTCTTGCGCGATTGGCTTCGTCGCAGAGGCCGCCTTGGGGCGGTGCAAGGGTTGTGGGGGGAAGGGGTTTGATGGGGAGAGCAGTTGTGCGGATTTTACCCATCTTAACCCGTACATAAGTCATGGTTTTGATTTCAAGCCTTGCGATTGTGCGGTCATGGCCGGCCTGACAGGAGCAGTGTGGGGGAGCAGCGCGCGGGGACAAAACCAGGTGGATATTCCAGCGTGTGTGCCGGGTCCGCTCACGACGGGCATCCGTCGAGGTTGCGGGGCGGTGGGGGATGCCTGGCTGGTGCGGCAGGGCAATCCTTTGTTCCTGCAGTTGCTGAACCGGCAGAAGCTCGATCGGCTGGGTCGCAGCGGGCTGGATTTCACGCCGGCGACGCAGATTGCGCATCAGGCGGCGACCCATGTGGCCCGGGTGGCGGGCGCTTTCCCCGGCAGGGGAGGGTGGGTATTTTGGGCAAGACAAACCTTTGGCAACCGTGTTAAAAAGCGTGTAGATTAGAGCGCGCCGTCTGTCCTGTTGTGGGGACAGGCCGCCGAGAATAGAAGCATGAAACGTTTGTTACTGGCGTTGTGCCTGATGTGGGTGGTGTGTCCGCTGCGGGCCGCGGATGATCTGTCGGTTCTGGGGCAGGCCGAGACGAATCACGTGCCGCGGCTGCCGGGGCCGGATGACCGGTTGATTTGCCGGCTGACCGCCACGTTGTTGGAGCGGATGCACTACGCCCAGAAACCGTTTGACCAGGAGCTGGCCGGCAGGTTTTTGGACCGGTACCTGGACGCGCTGGATCCGCAGCGGATGTTGTTTTTGCAATCGGACGTGGAGGAGTTTTCCAAGTATCGCCGGACGCTGCATCATTTGACGAAGGTGTTGGGGGACTCGATGCCGGCGGAGATCATCTATGCGCGGTTTCTGGACCGGGTGGTGCAGCAGGCGTTGTATGTGACCAACCTGCTGGCCACGGAGAAGTTTGTCTTTGACACGGACGAGCGGTTCAACCCGAACCGGCGGGAGGCGGAGCGTCCGCAGGACTTGAAGGAAGCGCAGGCGTTGTGGCGGACGCGGCTGCGGTGGGAGTATTTGAACGAGAAACTGGCGAAGAAATCGCCGGAGGAAATCCAGAAGACCATTTTGCGGCGGTATGCGCGGCAGGTGCGGACGTTGAGCGAGCTGGACACGCAGGAGGTGTTGCAGATTTATCTGTCGGCGCTGGCGCACGTGTATGATCCGCATTCGGAATACATGAGCAAGGCGACGCTGGAGAACTTCAACATCAACATGAAGCTGGCGTTGTTTGGCATTGGGGCGGTGCTGAGCATGGAGGACGGGTATTGCACCATCCAGTCGCTCAGCCCCGGGGGGCCGGCGGAGCGCTCGGGCCAGATCAAGCCGAAGGACCGGATTGTGATGGTGGCGCAGGGCACCAATGATTTTGTGGATGTGGTGGACATGAAGCTGAACAAGGTGGTGGAGATGATTCGGGGGCCGAAGGATACGGTGGTGCGGCTGATGATTCTGCCGGCCAACGCCACGGACAGCTCGGCGCAAAAAGAGGTGGTGCTGGTGCGCAAGGAGATCAAGCTGGAGGACGCCGAGGCCAAGGCGAAGATTTTTGAGCTGCCGGCGGCCAACGGGCAGCCGTCGGTGCGGGTGGGGGTGATTGATCTGCCGTCCTTTTATGCGGACATGACGGATCGCTCCGCCGGGCACAAGAGCACGACTTCGGATGTGGCGAAGTTGTTGAAGAAATTGACGCAGGAAAAGGTGGCGGGGGTGATCATGGATTTGCGCCGCAACGGCGGCGGCTCCCTGGAGGAGGCCATCAATCTGACGGGCTTGTTCATCAAGGAAGGCCCGGTGGTGCAGGTGAAGGACCCCGATGGCACCATCACGGTGGACAAGGACACGGATCCGGCTGTGGCCTACGACGGCCCGCTGGTGGTGTTGACCAGCCGTTTCAGCGCGTCGGCCTCGGAGATTTTTGCCGGCGCCCTGCAGGATTACGGGCGGGCGGTGGTGGTGGGGGATTCCTCCACCCACGGCAAGGGGACGGTGCAGACGGTGCAGGAGCTGAACCGGTTTGCGCGCACCACCAATTCGCTGGGGGCGCTCAAGTTCACCATCCGCAAGTTTTATCGGGCCAGCGGCTCGTCCACGCAGCTCAAGGGCATCATACCCGACATCATCCTGCCGTCGGTCAACAATCATGCCGAGGTGGGCGAGGCCTCCATCCCGGGCGCGATGTCGTGGGACACGATTCCGCCGGCCAAGTTTGAGCCGTTGAACGTGGTGACGCCGCATCTGGCCGAGCTGCGGCGGCGGAGCGAGGAGCGCACGGCGCGGGACCCGGACTTTCAATGGATCCGGCAGGAGGCCGAGCGGTATCTCAAGCTCAAGCAGGACAAGACGGTGTCGCTCAACGAAGCGGAGCGGCGCAAGGAGCGGGCGGACCAGGAGGCGCGCACGGCGGCGCGGAAGAAGGAGCTGCGGGCGCGGCCGGCGCCGGATTACAAAGTGTATGAGCTGACCCTGAAACTGGCGGAGCAGCCGGGGCTGCCGCCGCCGGTGGCGCTGACCAACCTGCTGGCCACGGCGTCCAACAAACCGCCGGCCAGCGCCACGGTGGAGGCGGGCGAGGATGACGCCGAGGCCGAGAAGGACGAGCCGGTGCCGGCGGTGGATCCGCATTTGAATGAGGCCCGGCGCATTTTGGTGGATCTCATTCAGTTGCTCGGCAAGGAAAAGGCCATCGCGAGCAAGACCGGCCGGGAATAAACGGCGGGGGAAAACGAAAAGGGCTTCGGCGGGAAACCGAAGCCCGGTGACCGGGGCGCCTCTGGCGCCACGGTTTTTTCAACGCAAGACGTTCAAGACTTCTGCTTGGGCGGGCGGGCCGGTGCCTGGGGCCTGGCCTCGCGGGGTTTGGCCGGCGGGGTGGCCGAAGCCGGGGCCCATTGCACGCCGCCTTGCGGGGTGAGGCTCAGGCGTGAGGATTTATCCAGCCGCGAAGTCATTTTCTTGAGGCGTTTGGGGTCCACGAGGTTGAGGCGGGCTTCCAGTGCCTTGGGATCGTCCCACAGCCGCAGGAGCTCTTCGCGCTCCTGTTTCAGGCGGGCGAGGTCGGCTTCGAGGTGTTGCTTTTGCTCGGTGAGGGCGGCCACCTGTTTTTCCAGGGGGGGCACGCGGCTGGAGCCTTCGCCGGCCTGGGCCTGGAGGCGGAGCATCTGGGCGGCCTGTTCCTGGAGTTTGTTTTCGAGTTCCAGGATGCGCAGATCACGTTTGGGGACCTCGGTCTGGGCGGCGATGAGCTGGCGCTGCTGCTCGGCAAGGTGGGCGCGCAATTCCACCACCTTGTTGGAATGCTGATGCACGGTGTGCGTGAGATTGGTGACCTCCAGCTCGAGCACTTTGACCATCTGCTCAAAGTGATTGAGCTTCATGCTGACCTCGGTCAACTGGTTGGAGACGGCGGCGGCGTCCTTGCGGGCGGCCTCGAGGGCGCTGTTGTCCGAGGGGGCGGTTTCCTGCTTGCAGCCGGTCAGCCAGCAGCAGGCGGCGGCGGTCAGGGTGAGCAGGATGACTTGTTGCATCAGAGTGTGGTTTTTGGGTTGGGCGTGCATAAGCAAAAAACAGCTCAGGGTTGGGAGGGGGCGGAGGGGGTTTCCTTGGCCAGGGATTTGAGGTCCTCCAGCGTGGCCGATCCGGGGTAATAGCGGACGAGGAATTCCCGGAATTTCTGCTGGCAGCTCCGGCTGATGGAGCGCTCGATGGCGTAATTGACGCCGCGCAGGCGCAATTTGGCTTCGCGGGCGTTGGCCAGTTGGACGAGGACCTCCGGGCTGACCTTGTACAGGGTGGAGACAAATTCGCGGCGGCCCTGGAAGGCGGGGCTGTTGGTGGGGGCGAAGCCGTGGCGCTGGCCGTCGAGCACCAGGATGAGATTTTCGCCCGGAGCGAGGGTGAAATCGGGCGGCGGCGTCAGCTCGGTGAAGAGATAATGATCGTGAATGACGCGGGTTACGGGGGAGACGATGACGTTGGTTTTGGCGGTGACGAGATAGTTGGTGAGGGCGGTGATGGTGATGATGGTTTCAGTGCGGATGGTCTGGTTGGTGGCCACGGTGACGGCCTGGTTGCCGAAGGTGGCGGTGAGCTGGTGGTTTTGCGTGAGGCTGGACTGGAGGTTGAGGGTGGTGACGCTTTGGTCCTTGCCGGTGTTGATGGTGAGGTATTGATCGGCGGTGCGGGTGAGGGAGGTGTTGGTGCTCAGGCCCTGCGGGGGCGGCGCCTGCACGACCACCGCGGTGGGGTCGTTGGTGTCCACGGGCAGCGGCGGGGCCACGGGGGCCAGTTGGTTGGTGGACAGGTTGGCCTGCAGGTTGGTGACGCTGTTAATGGAGTAATTGGTCTGATAGGTGACGACCTGGTTGGTGTAGTAAGTGACCACGACGTTGGTTTCGCCGGTGATGATGCGGGTTTCGCGGCGGGCGTTGAGGCACAGGATGGTGCGCTGCAAGGGGGCGCGAGAGACGTTGTTGCCCACCATTTGGGCGACCTTGACCTGTTCAAAGGGGTCATTCCACGCCCGGGATTTATCCTTAAACACGGCACAGCCGGTCAGGGTGACGGCGGCGGCGCTCAACAAAAATAACAATTTTTGCATCAAGTCCCTACTGCCACGCGGGGCTGGGGGTGTCAAAAAATAAACGGCGGTTCACCAAGATTTTGCGGTTCCGTAACGGCATGGCCACGGGGGGGTCATCCGGTTGTCACAAAACCATTGGTTCATGGCAAAAGTCGGGCGGGGGCGGGCCGGAAGGTGCGCTGGGGGGTGAGGCGGAAAGGGGCGAGGAAACTTGCGAAATTGTAACTTGGCTGCCGTTGCGCTGTCACAGGCTGGTTCAAGAATAACACCGTGCGGCCCGGGGCAGCGATGCCTGCACGGCCCGCCATGGACGACACGAACACGCAACGAACTACGGACCATTTATGGTTGATTTGATGACCACCCCGCTGCTGGCCAACGCGCTGCAGTTTGCCTTCGAGAAGGCGACCACGGAAGGGAAGGTGACGATTACAATGCTGGTCATTGTCTCGCTGTTTAGCTGGACGGTGATCATACGCAAGGCCCGGCAGCTTTATCTGGCGCGCAAATGGACCAAGCGCTTTTTCAGCGCCTACCGGGCGACGCGCGATCCGCTGGACCTGTACCGGAAGCAGGAGGACTACACCGGCTCGCCGGCATTCGAGGTGTATTTCACGGGGGCGGAGGAACTGGACTACCACCTGAAGAACAACCCGGTGAATGTGAAGGGCCGCACCAAGATCAGCCAGGCCAGTTTCGAGTCGGTGAAGGTGGCGCTGGAGCGGGCGGTGAGCGCGCAGGCGTTGTCGCTGGAGAAGGGCATGATCATATTGAGCACGGCGGTGGCGGGCGGGCCGTTCATCGGGCTGCTGGGCACGGTGTGGGGGGTGATGGAGACGTTTTCCGGCATTGCCAAGGTGCAGGCGGCCAGCCTGATTGCGATGGCCCCCGGCGTGGCGGGCGCGCTGATTGCCACGGTGGTGGGCCTGTTTGTGGCCATTCCGGCCATGTTTGCCTACAACTACATGGTCACCACCATCCGCGCCATCACCCAGGAGCTGGATAATTATGTGACCGAATACGCCACGGCGATCGAGCACTCGTATGTGGACACCCGGCCGGTGTCGGAGGAAATCGCCGATGCCCTGAGCAAACTCAAGTTGCGGGAGGGCGAGGGCGAGAACGCCCGGGAGACGTTGACGACGCATTCGGTGTAACCGGCGGCGGTGGCCGCGCCCCAAGCTGTGGAAGAGCCATGAAAAAGTATTCGCAAAACAAGCACCACACGTTAAGCGAGCTGAACATCACGCCGCTGCTGGACCTGGCGTTTGTGTTGCTGGTCATCTTCATCATCACCACCGCGCCGCCGGTTAATGACATCAACATCTCGCTGCCCACCGCGGCGGGCCGCCCCAAGGAGGCGCCCTCCAAGGCCAACTACATTACGGTGGACCGCTCCGGCAACATCTTCCTGAACACCGTGCCGATGAATCTGGACCAGTTGCTCAAGACGCTGGTGGATTTTCGCAAGGTGGATCCCGATCTGAATGTGGTGGTGCGCGGCGACAGCCGCATCAACTACCAGAAGATCATTGATGTGCTGGACGTTCTGGTGTCGGCCAAAATTGAAAAGGTGGGCCTGGCCACCGAAACCTACGGCCAGCAATAACCCCTGCATGAATGGCTTTCCTGGCAAGCTCCGCGGCCGCGGTTCAGCAGACGCCGACGCCGCGCGCGGGGCAACCGCCCCGCCCAACTAGCGCATGTCTCACGAACGCAAACCCCGCCGCGACCGGACCAGCCTCATTATCTCGGCGGTGCTGCATGCCCTCATCATCGCCGGCGTGGGTTACTGGATGCACACCACCGGCCGGCTGGAGGCGTTGAAGGAAACCATCCTCAAGCTGGCGCAGGGGGAGAAGCAGGAGAAACCGGTCAAGGAAATCAAGGCGGTGCAGCCCAAGGCGCCGCAACGGCAGGCGCCCCTGCCCAAGATCAACGAAGGCCTGCCGCCCCCGCCCAGCAGCGGGGGCACGCGCCGGGCCGTGGCCGCCGATGCGCCGGAAGCGGTGGGGGGCGGCACGTTTTTCGCCGACACCCGCACCCAGGGGGAAGGCCCCTCGACGGGGGCCGGCCGACCGACAGCGGCCGCGGCGCCCTCCAATCCGCCGCCGCGCGTGGTGGTGGCGCCGCCCCCGCCCCCGCCGCCCAAGCCCACGTTTGCGCCGCCGCCCCGGGCGACCATCAAACAACTGTTGATGGAGCGCGCCAAGGAAGCCGCGGCCACGGAGGCGGTGGGGACGGAGCAAATTTCCAAAACGGGTTCTTCGGATGCGGGGGCCATCGTGACAAAGGTGTCGGGGGCCACGATTGTGGAAGGCAAGTTTGCGGTGATTCGCGGCTTGAGCGATCGCTATGTGACCACCACCTTCAACGGCGGCGAGATTCCCTCGGCGGACCCGTACCGGCGCTCGGCTTCATTGGACTTGTTTCCGGCGCAGGTGATTGACCGGGTGGTGGTGGCCAAGACCTTCACGCCGGACCAGCAGGGGGCGTTCACCGGTGGCGGCATCAACATCATCAGCAAGTCGTTTCCCGACCGTCCCTTTGCCAACTTCTCGCTGGGCGGCTCCTACAACACGCAGACCACGGGCAACAAGGAATACCTCTCCTACAAGGGGGGCAGTTTGGACTGGCTGGGCATGGACGATGGCAGCCGCAAGCTGCCCTCCCCCCTGGATGACTTGAACGTGAAGATTCCGGTGGTGGTGGCCAACACAGGGCCCAACAACGCTTCGAATCCGGCCTATCGGGACCGCATTGCGCAGGCCAACCGGTTGGACCAGTACACCAAGCTGCTGGGCACGGCGCAGTTTGCGCCCGACCGGGGCGAGGCGCCGCCGTGGAATCACAACATGGCGGTATCGTTTGGCGACACCACGCATTTTCTGGGGCGGCCGCTGGGTTTTTTCGGCAACTGGAATTACCGGCATGATTACAGCTTCTACAAGGACGGCATATCGCGGCGGTACGCGCCCGGGGGCGGCGGCACCTTTCAGGTGTACAAGGACAGTGACGAGGTGCTGTCACAGTCCGTAGTCAACTGGGGCGGCATGGTGAGCCTGGCCAGCCAGTGGCATCCGGACCACGAGCTGGCCTTTAATTTTTTGTACAATCAAAACGGCATTGATTACGTGCGGTATCAGGAGGGCACCCAGGCCAGCGATCCGGGGGCGGAAATTCATCAAAACCGGCTGCAATTCACCGAGCGCAACCTGCAAACCTTCCAGCTCAAGGGGACGGACAAATTTCCCGCCCTGGCGGACTTGAAGCTGGACTGGCTGGCGGGCATTTCGCTCACGCGGCAATATGAGCCGGATGTGCGGTTTTTCAATTACCGCTCGGATGGCGGCAGTTTTGCGGTGGGGCTGGCCAGCATTCCCGATCCCAAGGAGCCGACCCGCTATTGGCGCAACCTGGACGAGCAGAACAACAATTTGAAGCTGGATTTCACGCTGCCCTTCCGGCAGGCCAACGGGCGCGAGGGGTTTCTCAAGGCGGGCTGGTTTGCGAGCGCCTCGGACCGCACCTTCACGGAGCGGCAGATTTATTATCCCGACACGCTGGGTTTTGATGGCAACCCCAACCATTACCTGCGCGCAAACAACCTGGGGTATATCCGGCCGCCTTCCACCAACCTGGCCACCGGCCGGATTCGCTACGACTGGATGCGCTACATTGCGTCTTATGACAGCAAGTACGAGGCGGCCAGCCGGATTTACGCCTATTACGCCATGCTGGATGTGCCGGTGAGCAGCCGGCTGCGGCTGGTGGGCGGGGCACGGATGGAGACGACGGAGATGGAGGTGGATTCCTACAGCGACATTGCCATTGCTGGACGGCGGGACAACAAGAGCAACCTTGCGCAAACGGATCTGCTGCCGGCGGTGGGGTTGATTTATGCGTTGCGCACCAACATGAGCCTGCGCCTGCATTACAGCCAGACCATTGCGCGGCCCTCCTTCCGCGAGCTGGCCGGTTATCGGAGTTATGATCCGCTGCTGGACGTGCTGCTGGACGGCAACCCCAGTCTGCAGATGAGCCTGGCGCAAAACTATGACCTCCGCTGGGAATGGTTCCCGCGCCCGGGGGAAATTTACAGCGTCAGCTTCTACTACAAGTCACTGGAAAATGCCATCGAGCGCATTGCCACCGACAACCTGGCGGATGGCGTCACCTTCATCAACCGGCCCACGGCCACCGTCATGGGCATTGAACTGGAGGCGCGCAAGACGCTGGATTTTCTGGCTCATGATCTGCGGTATTTCAGCCTGGGCGGCAATTTCTCCTACATCCAGTCCGAAACCGAGCTGTTTGAGTACGAGTTCAAAAACAAGCAGCAATACCTGAGCAACGCCAAACGCACCCGGGCCTTGTATGATCAATCGCCGTACATCCTCAACGCGGATTTGAGCTACGACAACCCGCGGCTGGGCACCAGCGCGAGCTTGATCTTGAGCGCCGCCGGCTCGCGCATCATTGTGGCCAGCCCGGTGGCGGAGGATGTGTACGAGCATCCGCCGTTGACGCTCGATTTCGTGCTGAGCCAGAAACTGGGGCGCAAAGCCACGGTGCGCTTCACCGCGCGCAATCTGCTCGATCCCCCCTACGAACGCACCTACGGTGACAAGACCGGGGCGGAGGCCCTATATTATGGCAAATACAAGCGCGGGGTGACGCTGGGTTTGTCATTTTCCTACGATTTCTAAGCGGTGGCCGGCGGCGGGCGCGGCACTTTTCGGACGGCTCCATTTCACGCAAACGTCACGCGCTTGAGATTTGGGCGTCAACCGTCCGAAGCAAACTGCCCCTGTCAATGATTGAAGACAGCAAAGCAACGAATTCTATGAAGACCAAACTCCTCAACCTGGCAATGGTGCTGGCAGCGAGCTTGCTCCCGGCCTCCCTGGGCGCAGTGGATGTGCAGGTGACGCAGCCCATCACCAACAACGTGACCTGGCTGCGAACCAATACGTACTTTTTGAATGGCCCCATTTACGTGCTTAGCAATGCCACCCTGACCA
This sequence comes from Verrucomicrobiia bacterium, assembly GCA_026414565.1. Classification (NCBI taxonomy): domain Bacteria; kingdom Pseudomonadati; phylum Verrucomicrobiota; class Verrucomicrobiia; species Verrucomicrobiia bacterium. The sequence continues at coordinate 185 of JAOAIT010000003.1, read as the reverse complement.
TTGAGGCGGGCACGGTGATCAAGGGGCGTCCGGGCGGGACCAATGACGCTTCGGCGCTGTTCATCTGCCAGGGAGGGAAGATCTACGCCAATGGGACGCCCTCGCAGCCGATTATCTTCACGGCGGAGGAGGACGATGTGAACGATCCGGATGATTTGGGGATTTATGACCGGGGCAAGTGGGGT
>JAOAIT010000002.1 GCA_026414565.1 Verrucomicrobiia bacterium | reverse complement strand
AGATGTGTATAAGAGACAGGTGCGGTGGTTGCTTGTGGTTCGGTTTTTTGCGGGCTGGCGGCCAGGATGTCGGGGGGATGGATTTCGCCCTTGGGTGAAATGGGGGGTTCTTGTTGCGCCGGGGTGGTGGGGGAGGCGTCCAGTGCCGGGCCAGTGGGAGGCTCTGATTTGGGTGCGAGGTCGGGGGTGGGGATGGTTTTCTGGGCGGGTGAATCCCCCGGCTGGGGTTGGAGGGCCAGCGCCAGCGGCTCTGATAAGGTTGGGGCGGAGGGAGGGGCTGGCCGGGATGTAACGGTGATGCTTTTTTGTCCTGTCTCGGTCATTCCTGCAGGGTTCTCCTGGCCAAGCGGGATCAGGGGCGGGGTGAGGGAAGGCTCGCCCGGGCAAGGGGGTGATGGGATGGGACAAGGTGCCCAAAAGGCGGGCAGGCAGGCGGGGTTGGTGGCGGTGGGGTCTGGTGCGTCGGGCTGTTTTTGGGGGGCAGTGCTCCCCGGCTCGGAGGAGGAGGCGGAAGGGGCTTCGGCGGCGTCGTTGGGGGTGGGTCCCTCCCCTGCCCTTTTCGCGGGCAGGCAAAGTTGCAGGAGCTGCCAGAAGGCGGTGGTGGGCCGTACGGGCCTGCCCGGGCGGGGTGGCGGTTGATGATCAGCAGCCCGATCCGGGTTACGCGGGGGCGGGGCTTGACTGAGGGGAGTCATGGCCGAGGGGCGTTGCTGGAGGCATTCCGCACGCGCGTCAGGCGCAACTGATCGGTGATTTCGGCGGCGCGCCGGGCATCATTGGTGCCGCCCTTGCCGAGGCTTTCGAGGATGGCGGCGGTTTCGGCTTCTTTCATGAAACTGAAGATTTTGACGATCATTTCGTCGGGGAGCTCGCGCACGATGGCGGCGGCGCCTTCGGGGGTCATGGCGGTATAAACCTTGGCGAGCTTTTTCAAGTTGGCGGTTTCCTCCTCCTTGATGGAGACGATGTTTTTGTCCAGCTCCGCCTGCATGCGGTGGACGAGCTGGGTGATTTGATTGATTTCGGCGCGTTCGGCCTGGAGGCGGGCGGCGAGTTCCTGAAGCTGCTGCTCCTTGCGGGCGAGCAATTCTTTTTCGCTGCGCAGCTCGGCCATGAGCTGGTCGAGTTCGGGGTTGACGAAGTTCCAGGAGGGGCCGGTGACGACGGCGCCGGATTCCTGGGGGCGCGGGCCGAGGTGGCGGGCGACGCGGCTGGGTTCCAACAAGAGGAAGGTGGTGCCCAGGAAGCACAGGGCGCCAGCCACGGGGGTGATGATGCGTTGAATGAGGACGGGATTCATAGGGCCAAGGTGTCGGTGGCCGCCGCGCCCAGGCTGCGGGCGGAGTCGCCCTGGGCCAGGAAGCGCAAGGTGGCCAGCTCGTCGAGTTGTTTTTGTTCTTCGCGGGCCAGGGCCAGCTCATGCTGATGCCACTGGCGGTGCCGGAGTTTTTCGACGGCCTCGCGCTGGCGGCGGGCGACGGCGAGGCGGGACCAGGCGGCGGCGGTTTGTTCGCGGGCGTGGTGGAGGGCGGCCTCGGCGTGGTGGCAGCGTTCCTCGAGCATGGCGCACCAGTGCTGGCCGTGCATCAGCCAGAGGGCGGGCGCGCCGGCGGCCTCAAGCTCGCGCCGGCGGCGCCAGGCTTCTTCGAGGTTGTGGCGGGCCTGGGCGAGGGCTTGTTCGGCCTGCTGGCGGGCCTGCAAGCAGCGGCCATAGGCCTCGAGGGCCTGGCGTTCCTGCTGCTGGCGGACGACATAAACTGCCTGGAGGGTGAAACGAAATTTTTTCATGGCTTAGGCAGGGCGGGCGGGTTCTTTCATGAGGTCGGCCAGGCGGCGCCAGCTTTCCGCGGCCGGGACGCCCTCGCCGACGGGTTGGCGCAGGAAGTGGGTGAGCGGTTCGCGCAGGCGGATGGCGCGGTCAATATCGGGGTTGCTGCCGGCCGGGTAGGCGCCGATGTTGATGAGGTCCTGATTGCGGCGGTACACGGCGAGGGCTTCGCGGGCGCGGCCGGTCAGATCGAGTTGTTCGGGCGTCAGGAGGTCGCGGACGAGGCGGCTGACGCTGTCGAGGACTTCGATGGCGGGATAATGGTTTTGGGCGGCCAGGTCGCGGGAGAGGACGATGTGGCCATCGAGGATGGAGCGGACAGAGTCGGCGATGGGGTCGTTCATGTCGTCGGCCTCGACCAGGACGGTAAAGAGGCCGGTGATGGAGCCTTTTTCGCCGGTGCCGGCGCGTTCGAGGAGCTGGGGGAGGAGGGAAAAGACCGAGGGGGTATAGCCGCGGGTGGCGGGCGGCTCGCCGACGGCGAGGCCGATTTCGCGCTGGGCCATGGCGAAGCGGGTGACGGAATCCATCATGAGCAGCACATTGCGGCCGGTGTCGCGGAAATACTCGGCGATGGCGGTGGCGAGGAAGGCCCCTTTGAGGCGGGCGAGGGCGGGCTGGTCGGAGGTGGCGACGACGACGATGGATTTGCGGCGGCCTTTTTCGTCGAGGTCTTTTTCGAGGAATTCGCGCACTTCGCGGCCGCGTTCGCCGACGAGGGCGATCACGTTGACATCGGCTTCGGCGTGGCTGGCGATCATGCCCAGGAGGGTGGACTTGCCGACGCCGCTGCCGGCGAAGATGCCGAGGCGCTGGCCGCGGCCGCAGGGGATGAAAGTATCGAGGGCTTTGATGCCGGTTTGAAAGACCTGGCGGATGCGCTGGCGGCGGAGGGGATGCGGCGGGGGTAGGTGGAGGCCGATTTTGGCGCCTTCGGGGAGGGGGCCGCGGCCGTCGAGGGGGCGTCCGAGGGCGTCAATGACGCGGCCCATGAGGGCCTCACTGACGGAGGCCTGCAGGGGATGGCCGAGGGCCACGACTTCGCTGCCGGGGTGGATGCCGTGGACTTCGCCGAGGGGCATGAGGAGGAGGTGATGGTTGCGGAAGCCGACGACCTCGGCGAGGGTGGTGCCGTCTTTGCGGGCGGATTCGATGCAGCAGACTTCGCCGACGGCGGCGAGGGGTCCCTCGGACTCGATGACCAGACCGACGACCTGCACGACGCGGCCGCGGCTTTCGAAATGGCGGATTTGGCGCGCGCGGGCGGCCAGGGCGTGCAGGCGGCGGGCGGGGGAATCCCGGGAAGGATCTGGCTCAAGCCGGTTCATGGAGCAAGGATTGTTTGATCATTTGCAGCCGGGTTTCGCGGCGGGCATCAATGAGGCCGAAGCGAGTTTTGATGAGGCAACCGCCGCGGCTGACTTCGGGCGATTTAACGAATTGGAGGACATCCATGCCGCCGGCGGGGAGGAGGAGCGGAGAATTGACTTGTTGGAGGAGGGCGAGGTCATCGGGATGGAGGCAGACCTGGATTTCGGTGGCCTCCTCGACCTGGGCGAGGGCGTCGCGGACGGCGGCCTCGACCATGGCGGGGGTGATGGGGAGGCCGGCGACGAGTTTTTGGGCGACTTCGAGGGCCAGCTCGACGAGGGCGTTTTCACATTCGCGGGCGACCTTGGGGACGACCTGGCGGAGGCTTTCGAGGACGCCGTTTTGCAACTCGATCAGCTCGGCGCGCTGGCGCAACAACTGTTCGCTGAGGGCCTTTTCGCCATCGCGGCGGCCGCGCTGGTAGGCGGCCTCCTCGCGGGCGCGGATTTCGGCCTCGGAAGGGCCGGCGGCGGGGTGCGCCCAGCGGACGTCGAGGAGGGGCTGGTCGAGTTCAAGCGTTTGTGGCCATGGCTTCATTGCGGCTGCTTTGCAAGATTTCGACGAGGTCAAGTTCGCCCTCGGCCTCGAGGCGGCGGACGACCTCGATGATGCGGCCCTGGGCGGCCTGGACTTCCTTGGCTTTGACGGTGCCGAGGAAATTGATTTCCTCGTTGACGGTTTCGGCGGCGCGGCGGCTGACGCCGGCGAGCAATTTTTTCTTGAGCGCCTCGGGGGCGTTTTTGAGGGCCATGGCGAGGTCGCGCAGGTCCACCTCGCGCATGATTTTTTGGAGGGAATTGTTGTCGAGGAGGCCGAGGTCGTTGAAGGTGAACATTTTGGCGCGGATGTCCTCGGCGAGGGCGGCGTTTTGCTCGGTGAGGGCGTTGAGGATGGCGCGGCTGAGGTCGCGGTCCATGGCGTTCAACAGGTCGGCGGCGGCGCGCAGACCGGCGGCGGCGGCCATACCCTTGCGGGCCATGCCGGCGGTGCCGAGCTTGCGGGCGAGCATCTGGGCGAGCTGCTCGACGGTGTCCTGGGGGGCGCTGGTGAGGGTGGCGAGGCGTTCGACGACGCGGGCGGCGAGAGGCTCGGGGAGGTGCTTCAGGAGTTCGGCGGCGCGCTCGTTGGGCAGGTGGCTGACGACGAGGGCGATGGTCTGTGGGGTTTCGTGGCGCAGCAAATTGGCGAGGGCCTGGGTGTCCATGGCGCGAATGGGATCCCAGACGGGGGCGGCCACGGCGGCGGAGGGGGCCACGCGGCTCAGGATAGCCTCGGCCTGGACGGTGCCGAGGGCCTTTTCGAGGATGGCCCGGGCGGAGGAGACGCCGCCGGCCACACCGGAGGCGGCGCTAACGGCGAGGGAGGTGAACTCCTTCATGATGAGGGTTTGGACTTCGCCGCTGATGAACGGCAGGCGAGCCATTTCCGCGGTGATCAGTTCCACCTCCTTGGGTTCGAAGCGGCGGAGGATTTCGCCGGCGGTTTCGGGGCCCAGCATGAGCAGGAAGGCCGCCAGCCGCTGGACTTTGGGCATTTTCAGGAATTCGGCTTCCGCGGGGGCCACGGTGGGAGCCAGGGGGTTGGCGGGAGATGTGTCGGCCTCGGCCATGGGGGTTAATCATTGGCACGTCCCCGGAGCATCCATGCGCGGATGGCCTGGGACATGTTGTCGGGGTTTTCACGAATCAACTGGTTCAAAGCCTCGACACTAATGACTTCTTCTTCGCCGGAGCTGGAGCGCGCGAGGACGGGTTTGGGCCGGCCGTTGCCCAGCTTGCCATGGCCGTTGCCGTGGCCATTGCCGTGACCGTTGCCATGGCCCAGGGGCACGCCGATGGGGATGATTTCATCGGCGGTGCGGCGCAGCATGCGGAAGAAGAGGATTAGCACGGCCAGGGCGAGGGCGGGATAGGCGACTTTGGGGAGGAGTTCCATCCAGAACTGGCGGCGCTCCTGCTGCTGGAGCTGGTGGGCGACTTCGGTTTCGAGGGCGTCGTTGAATGGCATTTCTTCCAGGACGATTTCATCGCGGCGCTGGGGGTCGGCTTCGACGATGCCGAGGGCGCTTTGGACGATGCGGCGGAGTTTCTGGAGTTCCTCGGGGGAGCGGGGTTCGACCACGCGGTTGGTGCCGGAGCCGGAGACGCGGGCGGCGATGAAGACGGCGGCGCTGAGGCGTTTGATGCCGCCGGCCAACTGGGTCATGTTGCTGGTGGTGCGGCTGAAATCATATTGATTGTTGGTGGTTTTTTTCTTGGTGGTGGATTTGTTGAGGGAGGCGGTGGAGGCAGAGGGGTGGGCGTTGGTGTCGGTGACGGCGTTGGCGGTGACGCCGGGGACGCCGCCGGGGCCGCCGGCGTTGGTGGTGTCGGTGCTTTCGTCGTTCAAGGTGGAGACGCGGATGACCTGGCTGTCGGGGTCCACCTTTTCCTCGGTGCGGGTGAGGCTGTCGAAGTTGATTTCGGCGGAGACGCGGACGACGGCCTGGCCGGGGCCGACAACTTTTTCGAGCATGCCCTCGGCTTTTTTGGAGAGGTAGGTTTCGAGATTTTTGCGGGCGGCGAGCTGGGTGGCGGTGAGGCCGGCGACGGAATCGCCCTCGGCCTCCTGGGACAGGACGTTGCCGCGGTTGTCCACGACGCTGACGCGGCTGGGCTGGAGGCCCTCGACGGAGTTGGCGACGAGGAATTGGATGGCGCTGACGGAGGAGGCGGAGAGCTGGGCCAGGCCTTTGGTTTTGATGAAGACGGAGGCGGTGGGGCGGCGGGAATTGTCGGCCAGCAAGCGGTTTTCCGGGATGACGATCATGACGCGGGCGGCCTCGACCTCGTCGAGCTGGCTGATGGTGCGGGCCAGCTCGCCCTGGAGGGCACGGAGGTAATTGGCGCGCTGGACGAAGTCGGAGATGCCGAAATTGGGCTTGTCGAAGATTTCGAAGCCGACGCCGGATTCGTTTTTGGGGAGGCCCTTGGCGGCGAGCTGCATGCGGACCTGGTGGACTTTGGCGGCGGGGACGTAGATGGAGCCGTGGCCGGTGCGATAGGGGATTTTGGCATCGTCGAGGGCGGCGAGGACCTTGGCGGCCTCGGCGTCTTCGAGGCGGCCATAGAGGAGGGCGTAGTCGGTGCGGCTGCTCCAGAGGATGATGCTGACGAGGCCACCGACGACCACGGCACCGGCGAGCACGACGCTGAGGCGCTGGTTGAGGCCCAGTTGTTTCCAGATGGCCGCGAGTTGTTGGCCGAGTTGCGCCAGGGCGAGATTCATGGCTTAGAGCTGCATGCGCATCAGTTCCTGATACGATTCGAGCAGTTTATTGCGGACTTCCACCATCAACTGAAAGGAGACCTGGGCCTCTTCCATGGCGATGACGGTTTGATGGAGAGAGGTGTTTTTGCCGGCCAGGAGGTCATTGACGGCCTCGCGGGCGTGAAGCTGCCGGTCATTGACCTCGGTGACGAAATGATCGAGCAGGCGGCCAAAGGCCTGGGGGCCCTGGGGGGCGGGGGCGGGCTGGGGCGCGGCGAGGGATTGCAACTCGGCGGGGGTGATGCGCCCCGGCGCGGCGAGATTCGGCTGGGGCTGGACGGCGGTAGCACTGCCGGCCAGGTAGGCTTGGACAGGAGAAACCGGGATCATGGCGCGAGGGAGGGTTAACCGCGTTTGCCAATGCTCAGGGTTTGGGCCGCCATGTTGCGGGCGGTTTTGACGACGGCGAGGTTGGCTTCAAAGGCCCGCGAGGCGGCAATCATGTCGGCCATTTCCTCGTGGATGCTGACGTTGGGCATGGCGACCATGCCCTGGGGGTCGGCATCGGGGTGGCCGGGGTTGTAGATGAGGCGGAAGGGCCGGGGGTCGGGGACGATTTTGCTGACGGCGACTTTGGCGGGGCCGGGGCCGGCGGAGGCGCCGAGTTGCTGGCGCAAGACGCTTTCAAAGACGACCTGCTGGCGGCGGAAAGGTTTGCCATCCACCCCGCGGGTGGTGTTGGCGTTGGCGATGTTTTGGCCAATCACCTCCATGCGAATCCGCTCGGCTTCCAGTGCCGAGGCTGTGCTTTCGACGGCGGGGATGAGTTGGATCATAGGTCAAAAAAGCTCAGGCGGGACGCCCGGTGATGGCGAGGCGCAATTTGAGCAGGGTGCCGGTGATTAATTGGGTTTCGACGGCGTGGGCGAGGCTGTTTTGGTTGAGCTTGAGCAGCTCCTGCTCGAGTTGGACGGTGTTGCCGTCACGGTTGCGGGCGACGGCGGTGGTGTCCACCTCCAACCTTGGGGTGAGGGAGGCGATACGGGCGGGGTCTTTGCTGCTGATGGCCTGGCGAAGCTCGTTCTCGAAGGCCGGGGAGACGTCCACCCGTTGGTAGCCGGGGGTTTCGAGGTTGGCCAGGTTGCTGGCGATGGCCTCGTGGCGCAACATGGTGGCGTCCAGCATCTGCTTGGCCGCCACGTAGTTGGGTTGGTTAAACAACGCGCTGATCATACGGCGTCCGTTGCCGCGTGATGAGCAAGTTGAGTGCCACGGGTGAGAACCGCCGGAATCCCCTTGAAATCAGGGCGGAGGCGTGGGGGGATGGAAAAACTTGCCGCGCATTGCCGGGCGAGTGCCGGCAAAGTCTGCCCTGGGGTCAGGCCTTTTTGCGATAGGCCACGGTTTTGCCGAGGTTGACGGACTCGAAGGCTTCGTCCACGTAGAGGGTGGTTTCGCTGGAGCCAAGGAAGAAATACCCGTCAGGGGCGAGGCGTGCGCGGACGCCGTTGAGGATGGCGCGCTTGGTGTCGGTATCGAAGTAAATGAGGACGTTGCGGAGGAAGATGAGGTCAAAGAGGGGGGAAGGCGGCAAGGGGCGGGCCAGATTCAGTTCCTGGAAATCCACGAGGGCGCGGATGTCGGGATTGATCTGCCAGTTTTGGTCGGGGAGCTTTTTGAAGTGTTTGACGAGCAACATGGCGGGCATGCCGCGGTTGACTTCGAGCTGGGAATAGATGCCGGCGCGGGCGCGGTCGAGGCTTTCGGTGTTGATGTCGGTGGCGAGGATGCGGATCTGCCAGTCTTTGAGCTGGGGGAAATACTCGCGGAGGGTGAGGGCCACGCTGTAAGGCTCCTGGCCGGTGGAGCAGGCGCCACACCAGATGCGCAGGGTGCGGATGGTCTGGCGTTTTTGGATGAGTTCGGGCAATAATTGCTTGCGGAGGGCCTCGAAGGGGTGGAGGTCGCGGAAGAAGAGGGTTTCGCCGATGGTGAGGGCTTCGACCGCCTTGTGATGGGCGCCATTGACGGACTCGGAGCGCAGTTTGGCAATGAGGTGATTGACGCCCGGCAGGCCCATGCGCTGGGCCAGGGGGGCGAGGCGGCTTTCGACGAGGTATTCCTTGCCCGGCTCGATGATGATGGCCGCCTGGTCGCGCAACAGGGTGCGCACATAATTGAATTCATCTGCCGTGATGGGCATGGCTTAGACAACCGCCGCCGTTCTGGCGGCAGGGGTTAGGTGTTGAGGCTGCCAGGCCGTCCGCCCTACTTGCAGTTTTTGGGTGATAAGGAGCGCCAGCTCGTCCAAGGGGCGGACAGCTTCGGCGACGCCGGCCTTGACCACGGCGCCGGGCATGCCCCAGACGACACTGCTGGCTTCGTCCTGGGCGAGGACGGTGCCGCCGGCTTCGCGGATTTCGCGTCCGCCGCGCAGACCGTCCTGGCCCATGCCGGTGAGGACCACGGCGAGGGTGCCGCGGCCATAGACGGCGGCGGCGGCGCGGAATAACACGTCCACGGAGGGGCGGCAGGAGTTTTCGGGGGGGTCCTGGTTTAAGTGGGCGACGACATCGCCGTTGTGCCGGGCGAGGGTGAGGTGGTAATTGCCGGGGGCCACCAAACCATGCCCTGCCTGCACTGGGGCGCCCTCGCCCGCCTCAGCCACCGGGATGCCGCAATGGGCGGTCAGGTGGGTGGCGAGCATGCGGGTGAACATGGGGGGCATGTGTTGAACGATGAGCAACGGGACGGGGAGGTTGCGGGGCAGGCCGCCAAGCAAGACGGCCAAGGCGTTGGGGCCGCCGGTGGAGGCGCCGATGACCAAGGCTTCGACCTTATGGCCCTGCGAGCCGGCGAGGGAACTGAGATTCATGGGCAGCGCGGGGGCCGGGGTGGCAGCCGCGGGCGCCGCCGCGGCACGGCGGGCGGGGACGAGGGCCTTGAGTTTGGGGACGATGGCTTCGCGGGCCTGGCGGAGGCCCTCGGAGATGGTCTCAGCGCCGCTGGGTTTGTGGACGTAATCATTGGCCCCGAGGGTGAGCGCCTGGACGGTGGCGCTGGCGCCGAATTCGGTGAGGGTGCTGAACATGATTACGGGCAGTTTGGGGTAGAGCTTGCGGATTTCGCGCAGGGTGGTCAGGCCGTCCATTTCGGGCATTTCGATGTCGAGGATGACGATGTCGGGGTTGAGCTGGGGGAGGCGGGCGAGGGCGATTTTGCCATTGGCGGCGACGCCCAAGACCTCGACATCGGGGTCCTGGGCGAGGGCCTGGGAGACCACCTGGCGGACCACGACGGAGTCGTCCACGATCATGACCCCGATTTTGCCCATAATGCCTCGGGGTTCAGGCCACTCCCAGGAGGGAGAGTTTTTCCTGAATGACTTCTTTGGTGAAGGGTTTCATGGCGTATTCATTGGCACCGGCCTCGAGGGCCTGGGTGACCTGCTCCACCTCCGTTTCGGTGGTAACCATCATGATTTTCATTTCGTCGAAGGCCGGCTCTGCGCGGACGGCCTTGACGAATTCGTAGCCGTTCATTTCGGGCATGTTCCAGTCCACCAGACAGACGTCGGGGCGTTCGGCCTGGACTTTTTCGAGCGCCTCGGCGCCGTTGGCCGCCTCCACGATGTCCATGCCCATCTCGCGCAAGATGCGGCCGATGATGTTGCGCATGATTTTGGAATCATCCACGACTAATGCTTTCATAAGACACACTCAATCTTGATGACCATTGCCTGCCGGGACGGTGGCCAAGAGCGGTTCGCCGGGGTCGGGCGTGATCGCCCGCCGGGAGGCCGGCTTGTCCACTGGCGCTGAGGGGGCTTTGGGGGAGAGCTCTTCCCTGCCCCGGGCCTCGCCCAGCTTGAACTGGGCGGCGGCGGCCTGCAATTCCTGCGCCAAGGCGCCCAAATCCTGGGCGACGCGGAGGCTTTCGGTCACGGCCTGGGTGGTGCTTTGGGCGGTCTGGGAGACGCCGGCGATGTTGCGGGCAATCTCCTGGCTGCCCTGCGCGGCCTCCGCCGCATTGCGGGTAATCTCGTTCATCGTCGCCGCCTGCTCCTCCACCGCACTGGCAATCACCGTCTGAATCTGGTCAATCTTCCGGATCACCTCGCTAATCTCCCGGATCGCCTCCACCGCCCCGTGGCTGTCCCCCTGGATGGTCTGAATC
>JAOAIT010000001.1 GCA_026414565.1 Verrucomicrobiia bacterium | reverse complement strand
ACCTGGGTTGCCCATGCCAGGCAAAACCCGGCGATCGCTTCTTGCTCAACTGAGCAGATGGGATTAGGCCGGGGTGATCGCGGACGACGGCTCTTTGGCTTCGTCAAGAGCAGCGTTACCTGAACTGGCTGGAACTTGACGTGGCCAAGGCGCTCACCTGGACGCCGAGGTTGCCGACCCTTTAGCCGCAATGGCTGCCGCCGCCTGGTGGACGACCGCCGTGATTTCGGGCGGGAGGTCACGGTGCCAGTCAAGGTAGTAGCTGGGGGTGTAAGGGTCGTATTCCCAGAGCTGCTCAGGTTTCAACGCCATCACGGGAATGTTGGCGACCGTCCAGCCCCAATCGACCAGCTCGCTCTAAGTGCCCCCCGCGGCAGGTCTCCTAAGTGTTCACTTCATCAAACAGGCTTCGTCCCCCCCGAAGCCATATCAATCCGGCAGGGATTAACCATCAGGACTGATGCCTACCGTTTTGCACCTTCGCTTGCGACTCTCCCGCTTTGCATTTTTCATTTTGCACCTTGCACTTTGCATTTTGCACTTTGCATTTTGCATTTCCCCCTCTGCATTTTCCGTTTTGGTAGAGAGTTTCCACGCGGTTGTTTGGCACCGTGAACGCAAATCGTTTTCCCCACCGCCGCGGGGGGGACGGTGCGATTGCGTTCAGCCTGCGTTCCATTCGCCACTCCAATTCCGCCAGTGGAGCATGGAGCAGCTCGTTATTACGGCGGGGGCTCCTGCCGTTGGGTTGCATTACGGGGGCACGGTTGGCAGGCTTTGCCCGGCGGTGTGAAAAGGGGCTTGCCAAGCGGCGAGGGGGAGGCATAGTTAAAGGGTTGTTGCGCCGGAGGGCGCCCGTGGACGACATACGTGGGGTCGTAGCTCAGTTGGTAGAGCGTCTCGTTCGCAATGAGAAGGTCAGGGGTTCGACTCCCCTCGGCTCCACCAGTCCCCAGGGCCGCCCGCCTGATTATGGAAGTTGTCAATCTCCACGCCCAGCCGGTATTCATCACCAAAGACGGCTCTGAGATTCGTGAGGCGCTCTCGCCGCGGAATTCATCGCTGCAAAACCAAAGCCTGGCGGAGGCGTGTTTGCCGGTGGGCGGCGCGACGGTGGAGCATTACCACGCCCGGACGGAGGAGATCTATTTGATTCTGGAGGGCGAGGGCCGGATGCGCATCGAGGGGGAGGAGCGGCGGGTGCAGGCCGGGGATGCAATTGCCATTCCGCCGGGGCGGCGGCACAAGTTGTGGAATACCGGCCGGGAGCGGCTGCGGTTGTTGTGTTGTTGCGCGCCCGCGTATGAGCACGCGGACACCTTTTTGACGGAGAGCTGAAGCCCATGCGTCCCCGCACGATTCGCTTGTTTATCAAACCATATTGTCCGTGGTGTCATCAGGCGGAGGCCTGGCTGAAGGCGCGGGGACTGCCGTACGAGGCGCTGGATGTGATTGGGCATCCCGAATACCGCGCCCAGATGTATGCGCTCAGCGGGCAGACGCTGGCGCCGGTGATTGAAGTGGATGGCCGGGTGCTGGCCGATTTTGACACCGGGCAACTGGAGCAGTGGTGGCGGCAGCAGGGATGGGATTAAGATTGGGCCTGCTTTCCGTCGGCCTCGCGTTCAGGCTCGCGGGTGATGCCGAAGACCCGCTCGAATTCATCGGAAAACCGCCGGATTTCCTGGCTGATTTGCGCGGGCCGCTCCTGCAGGTAACCGGCCACCCGGCCCGCGGACTCCGGCTTGATTTGCAAGATTTCGCCCGCGGCGGCAAACAACGCCAGATGATTGTTGATGCTGTGCCGCATGGCTGAAAGCTTCTGATTCAAATCCGCAATTTGTTCCGGAGTCAGTGTGACCGGATGTTGGGGTAGACCCATGGCCCTATGATGCTTCAGCCGGGCGGCTCCCGCAAGTGCAGACATGCGCATGAAGGCAAACCTGGCGGGGGCAGGCATCAGTTTGGCATCGCGCCGGGCGCGGGGCGGTTGCCGGAGGGGCAGCGAAGCCTTCCCAGGGGGCCGGTTGTCCGGCGGGGTGGAGGATTGGCCGGACTCACGCCGGAAGGGCCTGCTGCAGCCAGGCGGCCCATTCTTCGTGCCACGCGGCGGGTGCGGCCCCCGCGGCGCGGAGGGCGCGCAGGCTCAGGGCATCGTGCCGTTTGGCCAGACGCCGGCCTTGCGCGTCGGTCATGAGGGGGACATGGAAGAAGGCGGGCGGTGGCCAACCCAGCGCCCGGTACAAGAGGAGCTGGCGGGCGGTGGAGAGGAGGAGGTCGGCGCCGCGCACGACCTCGGTGATGCGCATGGCATGATCGTCTGCCACGACGGCAAGCTGGTAAGATGGCAGATCATCATGCCGCCACACGACAAAGTCCCCAAAATCGCGGCCGGCCACAAAGCTTTGCGGCCCGGCGGCGCCGTCCACAAAATCCAGGCGCTCGCCGTCCGGGACCCGGAAACGCCAGTTGACGCGGCGGCCCCGGGCGTCGCGGTGCCGGAGCTGGGCGGGGCGGGCGAGGAGGATCGGCTCGGGGCGGTTTTCCGGCCGGCAGGTGCCGGGGTACACGGGTTCTTCCTCGCCGGCATGGGGGGCGCCCAGGGCCTGCAGGACCTCCTTGCGCGAGCAGGTGCAGGGGTAGATCAGGCCGGTGGCGCGCAATTGTTCAAACACGGCGACGTAGGCGGTTTGGCGGCGGCTCTGGTCATAGGGCGCATGCGGCCCGCCGCAGTCGGGTCCTTCCTGCCAGTCCAGGCCCAGCCAGCGCAAGTCCTCGAGCATGGCGGTGACAAACGGGGGGCGGCAGCGATCGCGGTCCAAATCTTCGTTGCGCAAGACAAGGATCCCGCCGCGCTGGCGGGCGCGCCACCAGGCCACCCAAAAGGTGCGCGCATGGCCCAGGTGCAGGTAACCGGTGGGCGAGGGTGCCAGTCGTCCGCGATAAGGAAGCCCGCCGCTCATGCTGGCGTTGTGTTAGCGGTCTGGCCAGCCTTGGGTGGGGCGGCGAGCCGCCGGAATGCATGCCGCCAAGGATCAATGCGGCACACCGCGCTGCAGGGACAGTAATCACAAGCCGAGGTGTCTTTGATGACGCAGGGGTCCACCCGCATGTCCCCCTTCAAAATGCGGGAGCCAAAGTTGCGCAGGTGCTGCAGGTTTTGCTCCAACAAGGCCTGGAAAGCCAATGAGTCCATGACAGCCTTGCCGGAGGGGCCACCGTTTTTAAATTGGAAACGCACCGGCCCGGAGCATTGGCCGTTCTGCTCAGGCTTGGCGTTGAGGAGCCGCCAGTGAGCTGCATCGAAGCGGCCGTGGTGCGGAAAAGCCGGGCCCTCGGCCATCTTTTCTTTCAGGGCCTTGGCCCGATTGCTGGCGGGTTTCGGGCTGGCCAGCATGCTGACGTAAAAGGCGCCCAACGGTTGCAGCGCGTTCACGCCCGCCGCGCCGGCCATTTCGGGCATGAGATGCACCACGTTCAAGTAGGCGAGGAGCTGCAAATCGAGCCCGTGATGCAGCCGCAAATCTTCCATCTGTTTTTCGCGTGATTTGTAATCCAGCACCACTGCCAGAGGCGGCGAGCCATCGGACGGCTTATAAATATCCACGCGGTCAATGCGCCCCATCAAGCGCAGGGTTTTGTTGCCCTCGAGGGGCAGCTCCCAGGCGGGCAGAGCCGCCTTGTCTGAGGCGTCCTCGGGCATGCCGAAGGCCAGCTCCACCCGGAAGGGATTCAACTGATAAACGCTCATCCACCTGACCGCCTGGGCCACGTAGGCCTCCAGGCGCTCCACCAGGGAATCCCGCAGAAATTGATGGCGCACACCGGCCTGCATGAGGCCATAATTAAACTGATCCGCCACCTCCTGCGCCACCTTTCGCAGCAACTCCCCGGCTTCCGCGGGCGACAAATCGCGCCATTGTTTTTCCGCCTGACAAACGGCGTGGTGGAAATGGGCCAGGACTTCATGGAGGAAGGAGCCGCGCTGCATGTCGTCCATGGCAAACAGGGGCCGCTCGCCGGCCCGGAGGATGCGCTCCACGAAATAGCGGAAGGGGCAGGCGGCATAAGTTTCCAGCGCGCTGATGCTGGTGGTCAGCGTGTGGCCGAAAAGCTGCTCGAGCATGGCGGGGCCGAGCCATTCATCCGGGGCATAATGTTTGAGCTGTTCCAGCGGCGCCGGGATGATGTCCCGATGAGCCTCCGGCCAGTCCCGCCCGGCCAGGAGGGCGGGCAGCAATTCGGAGGCATGCAGACTGTGCCGGGGTTCCACCTCGCCGGTGAAGCGCTCTTCCTGGACTTGGGGAAACATCTGTTGAAGGCGCAGATAAAAGAGCGAGGGATTCAGCGGCTGGCCCTCGGCGCCGGCCTGGGCGCGGGTGACCACCAGACGGGACGCCGCCCGCGTGCAGGCGATGTAGGCCAGATACCGCTCGGCGCCCTGCCGGCCCAGGAGGCTCAGCCCCAGGGGCAGCTTCCCTTGCTGCTCCAGTTGGGTGCGCTCCTCCTCGGTGAGCAGGAGGGGCGGCTCCGGCGGCGCGGGAAAGAGGCCCTCATTGAGGCCCAGCAATATCAACGTTTTGATCTCCGGCTGGCGGGAGCGGTCCACCGCCCCCACCAACACCTGGTCCATGGCGGGCGGGATGATGCCCACGCTGAGCTGGCTGAGGCCGGATTCAAGGATGGGCAGCCATTCCGCCACCGGCAGCCGATGATCCCCCAAGGCCAGCTCCACGGTTTCCAGCCATTGCTCCACCATCTGCCAGACGGTGGCATGTGCGGCGGGAGGCAGGGCTGCCGGCCCGGGGGTGGTTTGTTCCGCCCATCGTTGCAGGGTTTCCGCCACTCCCAGCTCCTCGTAGAGCTGCCGCAGGCCGCGGGCGAGGTCGCCCCCCGTGACGCCGCCCGGATGGCGGCGAAGGGTCTCGCGCAGTTGGCGGAAGGGCGGCACCAGCCTGGCGCGCCAGGATTCATAATTGGCCGCCTCGGAAGGCTCATTCTGCCACGAGTTCAGCCAGCGTTCGCCGTCCAACCCCAACTCCAGGACGAGATTTTCCAGGGCGTCGAGTTGCTCGGGGGCGATGGGCGTCAAACCGGATTTGAGCGCGCCCAGCCAGTCGGCGTTTTTCCAGCCGAAGGCCACGACGCGGAGGGCATAACGGGTCAGCTCGGCCAGGGGGTGATGGGCCATCGGCTCGCGTTGATCCAGGAAAAAGGGGATTTCGTAGCGGCGGAAGATGCGCTTCAGGTACGCCGCATGCGAATCCAGCCGGCGGGTGAGCACGGCCAGCTCCCGGAAGCGGCCGCCGCGCCTGACGTGTTGCAGGATTTCGCGCGCGGCACAGATCACCTCGGCCTCCGGGTTGGCGCAGGCCACCAGGCGCAGGGCCGGGGTGGCCTCGGGAAAGGCCGGCGGCAGGGAGTCGGCCCAGTGGCGCTCGAGATGCGCCAGCGCCGGGGAGGCGGCAAAGCGGGTGAGGCCGGAGGCGCGGCCCAAGGTGGCGTAACTGGGGTGCGCGTTGACCAGCGCGCTCAGGGCCTCGGCGCAGCGTCGCACGGTGCGCATCACCACCGCCTGCGGATGCAGCGGCGGCAGGTCTTCTTCCGCCAGTTTGTCGGCACAAAAGGCCAGCGTCATCTGCGCGCAATGGGGCGCCAGCGCCGCCAAAAAATCCACCTCCTGCGGCGTGAGGTCCGCAAAGCCGTCCATCCACAAACCGGCGATGTGCAGGGGCGGCTGCTGGCGGTGCGCTTGGCGCAGCCTTGCGGCGGCCAGCGGCAGGAGTCCTTCGGCTTCCACCAGGGCGTGGTCCTGCAGCCATTGTTGGAAGGCCCGGAACAGGCGGGCGGTGTCGTTCAATTTGTCCGCCAGGGCCGGGCTTTGAGCCAGGGCTTGGGCGGCCTTTGCCAGACACTCCGGCGTCACCTGCTGTTGTTGCAGCTCGCGCAGCCAGCGGCTGAGTTCGGGCGCGAAACCGGCCCGGCGGACGCTGGATTTGAAAATCTTCAAGTCATCCTCGTGTTGTTGCAGCAAGGCCCGCAGCACCATCACCCGGCCTTCCTCGCTCAACATGCGGGGGCGGGCGCCGCCCAAAACCGCCAGCAAATAGTCGGCCAGGCGGGCAAAAGAGAGTATGGAAAGCCGGGTGTAGCCCGGGAGGGTTCCATCGGCGAGCAGGAGCCGTTCCAGTTGGAAGGTGGCCTGGCGCGGCGCCAGCAAAATCAGGGGCGGGCCAAGCGGGCGGCGGAGCAGCTCCTCCCGGATTTCCTTGACGCATTGCCAGGTTTTGCCGCTGCCTGCCGGGCCGAGGAGGAAACGGATGTTCATGGGAGCAGGGGGGCGGGGCCTCAGGCCGCCTCGGGTTCCAGGGTGGTGGAGGCCAGGGCCTGGCCGTCGCGGTTGTAGTGCGTGACGGTCAGGCGGCCGGAAGGGCCTTCGATGTCCACCACGCCAATAAACTGCTGGTCATTGAACGGCCCGGCCTCCGGCGCGCCCGGGGCGCGGGAGTTCCATTCCACGCGGGGCCCAAAGGTGTTGTCCAACTGCCCCGGCCCGTAGGTGCCGGCGTGCAGGGGGCCGCTGACAAATTCCCAAAACGGCTCGAAGTCTTTGAACACGGCGCGATCGGGATGGTAATGGTGGGTGATGGCGTGGTGCACATCGGCGGTGAGCCACACCACGTTGCGGAGGCGCTGCGCCTTGATGAAGGACAACAATTCGGCAAACTCCAGCTCCCGCCCCAGCGGGGGGCCGTTGCCGTTGGAGCAGTTTTCAAACGTGCCGCGCGTGTCGGGAATCAACATGCCGATGGGCATGTCATTGGCGATGATTTTCCACGTGGCGCGGCTGGCCTGCAGGGCGCGCTTGAGCCATTCCAGTTGGGCCTCGCCCAGGAAGGCGGTCTCCGGCCCGCGTTCAGTCTGGCGGTTGGGGCCGTTGGGGCCGCGGTAGGTGCGGCAGTCGAGGAGGAAAACATCGCACAAGGGGCCGCGGGGGATGTGCCGGTAAATCCGCAACTGCGGATCCGGCCGCAGGGGCACATATTCCCAAAACGCCCGCTGGGCGCGGCGGAAGAGCCGGTCCACATCCTTCTCGGTGTAGCGTTTATCATCAAGCACCTGGCCGGGATACCAGTTGTTGCGCACTTCATGATCATCCCACTGTCCCAGCGTGGCCACGGCGGCGTGAAAGGCGCGGTAGTGACGGTCCAGGAGATTGTAGCGGTAGTTGCCGCGGAATTCGTCCAGTGTTTCAGCCACCTTTTCCTTGCCCTCGGCCACGAGATTGCGCCAGACGCCCCCGCCGGGCAGCTTGCGTTGCGGCTCCAGGGGGTTGTCCGCGTAAATCCAGTCGCCGCTGTGGATGAACACGTCCGGGCGCAGATGCAACAGCGTGCGGTAGGCGAGAAAGCCGCCGCGCGTTTCATCAATGCCGTAGCCCTGGCCGCAGGTGTCGCCCGACCACGCCAGCCGGACCGAGCGCCGATCCTGCGGAGCGGTGACCAGCGTGCCGCGCAACGGCTCGCTGGCTGCCCCCTCCGGCGTGACGAACTGCACCTGGTAAAAAATCCGCTGGCCGGGCGGCAGGCCGGTCAGCAGGGTCTTGGCGGTGAAATCGGAATAGGCGAGCGCCAGCGGCCCCACCACCTTGCGGCTTTGGGCGAGGGATTCCACCGTGCTCCATTCCACGTACATGCGCGCGGGGCGGTCGGTGCGGCTCCAGATCACAGCGGTGTCGGCGGTCACATCGCCGCTGGCGATGCCGTGGGTGAGGACGGGGCGCCCCGGGGTGAGCACCGCCGGCCCGGCGGCGGCCCGCAAAAATCCCGGCCCCGCCAGCGCCAAGGCGCCGGTTTGCAGGACACGCGCAACAAACACGCGGCGGGAGGGGGGACCAGGCGGGCGGGCGGTGCTTTGCATGCGGCTAACTTGCGTTGGCCGGGCGGGAGCGTCAAGGGGCAATCAGTTGTCCGTCGCGGGTGACGCGCGCTTTTTGTCCGCGCCATTCGATGGTGTTGCCGGTGAAGGCCAGCAGCCACACGGCGGCCTGCATGAAGTCTTTGACCACGACCAGAAAATCGTAGAACAAATGCCCGCGCTGCCGGGTGAGCCGGTGTTGCAGCCACAGACTGGCGGCGGCGCGCACGGCAATCAGCAAACACCCCGCCCCCGTCCAGGGCAGACTCCAGCCGGCGAGCATCATCAGCGCGGGCCACAGCGTGCCGTTGCTCAAGAGGCTGAAAAAATAGGGCACGGGCTGGCAGGCGCGGATGGTGCGCGCCCAGCGCAGTTGATGCCGGAAGACCTGCGCCCATCCCTGCGGCGCCTCCCAGCAGCCCACCACCACCGGGCACAGCTCGATGCGCCAGCCGCGCCCGGCCACGCGGCGGCCGAGGTGGTAATCATCGGCCAGCAAATCTTTGAGCGCCTCAAAGCCCCCGGCCTCCTGCAAGGCGCGGCGGCGGACGGCCATGACGGCGCCCAGGGCAAACTGCATCGGGCGCAGCGAGTTGGCCTGCAACACCTGGCTCCAGAAGTCCCCATTCACCGCCACCGCCTCGCAGCGCATGGCCAGCGTGGTGGGATTGGCCAGCGCATAAAAACAGGTCACCAGCCCCGTTTCACGCATGTGAAAAGGCGCCACCACGTTGGCCAGAAAATCCCGCGGCACGCGCACATCGGCATCACTGATGATCCACAACTCATGCCGCGCGGCGGGGGCCAGTTGCAGAAGCGTGGATACTTTGGCGTTGGCGCCCCGGGATTCCGGGCAGATCATGAGCTGGGCGTCGCTCCGGGGATGGGCGGCCAGCAGCTCGCGCACCACGGCCACCACCGGATCCAGTTCGGACGCCACCCCAAACAACACCTGCACCGGGCCGCCGTAATCCTGGGTGAGCCAGCTCTCCAGACAGGCGCGCGTCTCGGCATCGCAACCTTTGAGCGGCTTGAACAGCGTGACCGCCGGGGCAAAGCCGGGCCGGGCAATGCGCTGATGCAGGGGAAACCGCCAGGCGGCGATCCATTGCCAGAGCAGCAGCCCCAGGCTCACGCCCGCCAGACCGGCAAATATCCACACCGCCAGCGTCATGCCCGTTTGACCTTTCCGCGCACCATGCGCTTCCGTCCCCCCACCGGAGCCGAGGCCGCCCGTCGCCCGGTCAAGCCTTGGCCTTGCGCGAGCGGCCCTGGCCGGCCAGGGCGTAGGCGGTCTCCGGCAGGGAAGGCCCCGCCTGCTTGCTAACGCCGCGCTCCGGGTTGGCCGCCAGGTGCTCGCAAATCTTGAACAGCGTTTCGATGTGCTCCTCCGCCTGCAAGTCGCGGGCCAGCGCGGCCAGTTTCTGCGGCCGGCCCGGCCGGCGCGCCAGGTGTTGCAGCACCTTTTCCTGCAGGGCCAGCACCTGCCCGGCCGCCTTTTTGCCGGCCTCCACCCCGGGTTGATGATAGGCGTTGAGATTGACCAGCGAGGCGTACAGGCCCACCGCCCGCTCAAACAAGGCAATCAGCACGCCCACGGTGAACGGCGAGACCTCCCGCAGCGTCAAGGTGATGGACTCGCGCCCGTTTTCCCACAACGCCTGGCGCGTGCCCAACAAAAAGCCCTGGAGAAAATCGCCCGTGGTGGCGGAGCCTTCCACGGCGATGCTCGCGCCCTGGCGGTCGCGCAGCACCTCAATGAACGTCACAAAAAAGTTGTTGAGGCCGTCGCGCAACTGCTGCACGTAGGCGTGCTGGTCGGTGGAGCCTTTGTTGCCGTACACCGTCAGCCCCTGGCAGACGAGCCGGCCCTGGCGATCCAGCTCCTTGCCCAGCGATTCCATGACGAGCTGCTGCAGATACTTGGAGAACAGCTCCAGGCGGTCCTTGTACGGCAGCACCACCATGTCGCGCGCCCCGCGCCCCTGGCCGGCATAGTACCACATGGCCGCCAGTTGCGCGGCGGGATTGCGGGACGTGTTGGGCTCGCGGGTCACTTCATCGCAGGCCTGCGCCCCGGCCAGCAGGGCGTCAATGTCCAGCCCCTGCAACGCCGCCGGCAGCAGCCCCACCGCCGAGGTGACACTGGTGCGGCCGCCCACCCAGTCCCACATGGGGAAGATGCGCAGCCATTTTTCCTCCTGGGCCAGCTTCTCCAACTGGCTGTTCAGGCCGCGCGCCGTGATGGCCACCGCATGTGCGCCAAAGCACAGCCCGGCCCGGGCATAGGCGGCGGCGGCCTCCACCATGCCGTTGCGGGTTTCCTTGGTGCCGCCGGATTTGGAGATCACCAGGCACAACGTCTGCCCCAGCTCCATGAGCAGCGGCGCCAGCACGCGGTCCATGCCGTCGGGATCGGTGTTGTCGAAGAAGTACAGATTCAGCTTGTCGGTCAGCGGATGCCCCAGCGCATGGGCGAGGAACTGCGGCCCCAGGGCCGAGCCGCCAATGCCGATGACCAGCAGATTTTTGAAGGGCCCGCGCGCACCGGCCACCCGGCCCTCGTGCACGTCGCGGGCAAAGGCCTTGATGTCGGCGATGGTCTGGGTGATTTCCCGCGCCAGCGCGCGGTGTTTTTTGGGGATTAGATGCGGGGCGCGCAGCCAGTAATGGCCCACCATGCGCTGCTCATCCGCATTGGCCAGGGCGCCCTGCTCGAGGGCCTGCATTTCCTGATAGGCCCGCTGCAGGGCGGGCTCCAGTTTCACCAGGAAATCCGGCGAAAACGCCATGCGGCTCAGGTCCACCGCCAGGCCCAGCTCCGGGTATTCCGTGTAATACTGCTGAAAACGCTGCCACAAACTTGCTTGTTTCCCATTCATAACCACCCCCCAGCCTGCCAGAAAAAAAGGCCCGCGAAAACAAAATATCTGCGCGACTCCGCCCGCCCGCCGGCGGGAAAAAACCCGCTGCGGCGGGGGCGCATCGCGTGGAGCGGCAGCCGGTGGGGCATAATCTGCCCGGCTTTTGCCCCCCGTTTTCTTTCGCGCTTGCCGGGACGTAATCTATTTTGTTAATCTGTTAAAGTTACTATGGCTGCCATAGGCCGATTCCAGAAGGGCGATGAGATTTTCTTCGCCAAAGTGGTGGATGGCGAACTGTTCCGCCTCCGCGGAGACGTTTTTGGCTCGCCGTCCTTTGACAAGAAGCCCATGCCCCAGAAGGGCGTGCGCACGCTGGTGCCGGTGGTGCCTTCCAAGATCATCGCGGTGGGCCTGAACTATGCCGATCACGCCCGGGAGTCCGGCAAGCCCTTGCCCAAGGAGCCGTTGTTCTGGTTCAAAGCGCCCACCTCCCTGCTGCCTGATGGCGGCAAAATTG
Source organism: Verrucomicrobiia bacterium (assembly GCA_026414565.1). Classification (NCBI taxonomy): domain Bacteria; kingdom Pseudomonadati; phylum Verrucomicrobiota; class Verrucomicrobiia; species Verrucomicrobiia bacterium. Next base: position 45,522 of record JAOAIT010000001.1, on the reverse strand, counting down.
AAATCCCCTTTCCGCACCATCGCACCGATTACGAGGCCGAGCTGGCCATCATCATCGGCCGCCGCGTGCGCAACGTCACCCCGGCCGCCGCGGCCCGCTACATCTTCGGCTACACCGCGGCGCAGGACATCAGCGATCGCACCATCCAAAACTCCGAAAGCCAGTGGTGCCGGTGCAAGTCCTTCGACACCTTCACCCCGCTGGGGCCGTTCATCGAAACCAAAATTGATCCGCATGATTTGAACATCCAATTGTTTCAGAACGGCCAGTTGCGGCAGAACTCCAACACCAGCCAGCTCATCTTCAACTGCTTTCACCTGGTCAGCTTCATCTCCACCAACATGACCCTCCTGCCGGGAGACGTGATTTTAACCGGCACCCCGGCGGGCGTCGGCCCCATCGCCTCCGGCGACCGCCTGGAGGTGCGCATCCAGGGCCTGGCGCCGCTGGTCAACTCGGTCAAATGAGCGGCGGCAGCGTGCCCTCCTCACGCCGCCCCGGCCCCGCGCCCGGGCGGTACCGCCGCCCCGCCCTCCTGGTTTCACGGAACATGATGCACTAGATTGCTTATGCGTTGGACTCAAACCTTCATCCCCACCCTCAAAGAAAGCCCGGCGGAAGCCGAAATCCCCTCCCATAAACTGCTGTTGCGCGCCGGCCTGGCCCGCAAACTGGCCGGCGGCCTGTACACCTTCCTGCCGCTGGGTCTGCGCGCCCTGCGCAAGGTCGAGCAGATCGTGCGCGAGGAAATGGACCGCGCCGGCGCCCTTGAGGTGCTCATGCCCGCCCTGCAGCCGCCCGACATCTGGAAACAAAGCGGGCGCTATGAAACCGCCCGCGAAGTGCTTTACAAGGTCAAAGATCGCGCCGACAAGGAATGGCTGCTCGGCCCCACCCATGAAGAGGTCATCACCTCGCTGGCCGCCGCGGAAATCCAGTCCCACCGCCAGTTGCCCAAAAATTTCTACCAGATTCAGGTCAAGTTCCGCGATGAAATCCGCCCGCGCTTCGGCCTGATGCGCGCGCGCGAGTTCATCATGAAGGACGCCTACAGCTTTGATGTGAGCGACGAGGCGGCGCAGCTCAGCTATCAGAAAATGTACCAGGCCTACGCCCGCATCTTTGCCCGCTGCGGCCTGCAGGCCTATCCCGTGGAGGCCGACACCGGCGTGATCGGCGGCAAGTTCAGCCATGAGTTCATGGTGCCGGCCGAGACCGGCGAGAACGAGGTGGTCTATTGCGAAACCGGCGCCTACGCCGCCAACATCGAAAAAGCCACCAGCCGCGGCCCGCTCACGCCCACCCCCGCGGTGTCCACCGGGGCGGCCCCGGAGAAATTCCCCACGCCGGGCGTGGTGACCATCGAGGCGCTGAGCCAGCCGCCCTACGGGGTGGCCGCCGAGCGCCAGATCAAAACCCTCGTGTATCTGGTGGCCAGCCAGATTGTCCTAATCCTGTTGCGGGGTGATGACCAGCTCAATGAGGCCAAGTTCACCGGGGTGGTGGGCACCAACGAATTCCGGCCCGCCACCCCCGAGGAGGTCTTTGCCGCCCTGGGGGCGCATCCCGGCAGCCTCGGCGGCGTGGGCGTCAGCCGGTTCCCCATCTACGCCGACCTGGCGCTGCGCGGCGCCAAAGGGATGACCACCGGCGCCAATGAAGACGGCTTCCACCTGCGCCATGTGGACCTCGAGCGGGACATCCCGGTCAAACACTGGGCCGATTTGCGCACCGTCAAGGCCGGCGAACTCTGCACCCTCTCCGGCCAGCCGCTCAAAATCCGCCGCGCCATCGAGGTGGGCCACGTCTTCAAGCTGGGCACCAAGTACAGCGAGCGCCTGGGCGCGTGTTACCTCGACGACGCCGGCCAGCGTCATCCCTGCATCATGGGCTGTTACGGCATCGGGGTCACGCGCACCCTGCAGGCCGTCATCGAGCAATGCTACGACGCCGACGGCATCCGCTGGCCTGTCTCCGTGGCGCCCTACCAGGTGTTGATCACCCCGCTGGCCGTGGCGCCGGACAGCCCCGTCATGCAAACCGCGGAAAAAATCTATGCCGCCCTCGCCGCCCGCGGCGTCGAAGTGCTGCTGGATGACCGCGACGAACGTCCCGGCGTGAAATTCAAAGATGCCGATCTCATCGGCATCCCCCTGCGCCTGAGCGTGGGCGAACGCTCGCTGGCCAAAGGGGAAATCGAGTTGAAACCGCGCGGCGGCGCCGTGCAGGCCCTGAAGGTGGAAGCCGCGGTGGAAGCCGTGTGCGCGCAGCTTCAGGCGGCCCAGGCCGCCCTCCAACAGGCCGCCGAAAAAGCCAGCGCCGGCTGAAGCGCCGAAGCGGCATGGCGGGGACAGCGGGCCGGACGAGGACCTGCCCCGCCACCCGCTCAAACCCGTAAATGATTCCGGCTGGCCAAGGCTCAGCAAAGCAGCCGGGCAGGCGAGTTGGTTAAAAAAAGCAGCGGCTCGTTCGCCCTACTGCCCATCTCCATGAGGCATGGATTTCGGGTACTCAGGGCACGCAGACGGCCTGGCGATGTTTCGCGGCCAAGATCGATTTCTTTCGGCCAACCGCTGCATCTTCTGCCCCACGGAGCGTGGCCATTTTGTTGAAGTGGGGGAGGGCTTGAAGGGATGACCAACGATGTGATTACTGCAAAAAAATGCTTGACGTGTCAACATAATAATATTTTTATCGTATACCGATCGGTAATCCGCATAGATCAGCAACCATGTTCGTTGCCAAAATAGGCCGATGAAGTTCATCAACGGAAAGGAGCATGCTATGAAAAAGTCTCTTCTTTTTGTGGCATGGATTTCTTTAGTAGGGGCCGCCGTCCCTTTTGGGTGGGGCGCAATTATCAACGGCAGTTTCGAATTAGGCCCTCCGATCGTGGGTGATGCAGTTTTCGTGGGCGGAGGGAGCACTGACATCAACGGTTGGATAGTGACGGGGCACTCGGTCGAGGTGTTGGGGCCCCCGTGGGACGCCTTTGACGGAAACCGATGCTTGGATTTGAGTGGTTATGATGCGGGAGGAGTCCAGCAAACTTTTTCCACCATTCCCGGAATGACTTATGCCGTGACCTTCAATCTGGCCGGCAATCCGGAGGGCCCACCCCAGTACAAACAAGTGCGCGTGTCCGTGGACTCCTTCCAGCATGATTATGAGGTGAACAGTGCGGGCCAAACGCGTTATAACTTGGACTGGATCCCCATCAGCTTCCAGTTTGTTGCCTCAGGCTCCAGCGCAACCCTGTGGTTCAAAAGCCAGCAAAACGATGCTTATGGACCCCTGCTTGATAATGTGGCCGTATTGCCTGTGCCTGAGCCGGACGGAGAGTTGTTGCTGGCGACCAGTCTATGCCTTCTGGCAGCAGTCTATAGTGTCAGACCGTCCCACCTGTTTGGGCAATAGTACGCGGAAACCCTGCTTAAGCCCATCCCCGCGGCGGCAGCCGGCGGGAGAAAAGGAGATGACCGCTTTTTCCTGGGGCTGCTTCCCATCAATTAACATCAGCGGGCAGCATGGAACTGGACGCCTTGCAAGGGCAAGCGCGAGGGCAGATTACCGGCCGCGGTGGGCGGAGGGATTGTGGCAGAAACAAGATGGCGGAGAGGGAGGGATTCGAACCCTCGGTACGGCTTTTGACCGTACAACGGTTTAGCAAACCGCCACCTTCGGCCACTCGGTCACCTCTCCACCGTTGGCGCCCGTGAAAGCGCAGGGCCGGAAAGGCCTTGCCCACGGGCACGCGAGAAGACTGGCACAGCTTGCGGCTGCGTCAAGCCTCAATTCAGTCGCGGTATTGAAATGGGTTGGGCGGCGTGTGCAACGAGCGGGGCCGGGGGTGGGCGGTTTTCCAGAAAAACACCACCAGGCCGGCGGCGAGCAGCAGATTGGCGCCCTGGCTGAGGCCATGCCAGAGGCGGAAGCTGCGGGCGGCCAGCTCCACCTGCTCCGGTTTGGCGCGGGGATCGTAACGGGCGGCATGCAATTTCTTGAGGATGGGATGCACCCCCCAGGCGCCGGCCAGGCACAACGCCAGCAGTCCCATGGCCAGCAGGTTGCGCGCCTGACGCCATGGCAGGCCCTGGTAGGCGGACTCGGCCAGGGCCTGCACCACGGCAATGGCGCCGCACACCTGCAGCCACACAAAATAGCGTTCCATCATATAAATGGCCGCCAGGCCGGCGCGGGCCCGGCTGAAGGGGGCGTTCACGCCCCCAAAAAGGTTGAGCATGGTGTCCTGAAAGAAAGCCGGGGCCACTGCGATGGTAAAAAACAGCACAGCGCCCAACCAGGCGGCCGCATTGAGCAGCCCCAACAATCTCAAAATGCCCAGCACAAGCGGGGAGTGTACGCCGTTTCCGCCCGCGGCTCAACCTTTACTGGTTTTTGCATTGCACGGGGGCGGCCCTTGGTTTATCTCACCCGCCATGCGGTTGCACTTTTGGAAGATGAACGGGGCGGGCAATGATTTCGTGCTGGCCGACAACCGGCGGCAGGAAATTCAGTTGACGCCCCAGCACGTCGCGCGCCTGTGCCATCGGCAGCGGGGGATTGGCGCCGACGGGGTGATTTTGCTGACGCCCTGCGCCTCCGGCCGCGCGGATTGGGCGTGGCAGTTTTGGAACAGTGACGGCAGCGTGGCGGAGATGTGCGGCAATGGCGCCCGCTGTTTCGCGCGATTTGTGCAACGCCTGACCGGCGCGCAGGGCACGCTCACGTTTGAAACGCTGGCGGGGATCATCACGGCCCGTTTCCGGGGCGAGCAGGTCACCATCGGCCTGACGTCGCCGCAGGGGCTGCAACTGCATCAGGCGCTGGACACGCCGGGGGGCCGGGTGGTGTGTCACTCGGTCAACACCGGCGTGCCGCATGCGGTGATCTTTGTGCCGGATGCGGATCAGGCGCGGGTGAGTGAGCTGGGGCGGCAAATCCGTTATCACCCCGCCTATGCGCCCCGGGGCACCAATGTCAATTTCGTGCAGACCCTTGGCCCGGGGCGCATCCGCGTGCGCACGTACGAGCGCGGCGTCGAGGGCGAGACCCTGGCCTGCGGCACGGGCGTCACGGCCTCGGCCCTGATTGCGGCGCGGCTGCATCATTTCCCCCCGCCCATCCAGGTGCGCGTGCAGGGCGGGGATGTGCTGGAGGTGGATTTTCGCGAGGAAAACGGCCAGTTCACCGACGTGACCCTGACCGGCCCGGCCGACTTTGTCTTTGAGGGCACAATAGAGCTTTAATCCGGCGGAGCGCCGGGGTATAGTGACTGAACGGACACATTATGTCGCTGCTCAAGCAATCTTATTACGGCACGTACACCGCGTTGGTAACCCCCTTCCGGAACGGCAAGGTGGACGAAGCCGCTTTTGCGCAACTCATCCGCCTGCAAATCAAGGCGGGGGGGGAGGGCATCGTGCCGGTGGGCACCACGGGGGAGTCGCCCACCCTGGATTATGAGGAGCATCTGAAGGTCATTGAGCTGGCCGTGCAGCACGCCCGCGGCAAGGTGAAGGTGGTGGCCGGCACGGGGGCCAATTCCACCAAGGAGGCCGTGTACCTGACCTGCGAGGCGGAAAAACGGGGCGCCGACGCTTCGTTGCAGGTGGCGCCCTATTACAACAAGCCCACGCAGGAGGGGTTGTACCAGCATTTCCGCAAAGTGGCCGAAGCCACCCGCCTGCCCATCATCCTGTACAGCATCCCCGGGCGTTGCGGGGTGGAAATCGGGGTGGAGACCGTCGCCCGTCTGGCCCAGGATTGCTCCAACATCATGGGCATCAAGGAGGCCGGCGGCAATGCGGACCGCGTCAGCCAGTTGCGCTCCGTGGTGCCCAAAGAATTCGTGATCCTGAGCGGGGACGATTCCCTCACGCTGCCCTTCATGGCGGTGGGGGCGGCGGGGGTGGTCAGTGTGGCCTCCAATCTCATCCCCAAACAGGTGGCGCAAATGGTGCGGGCCTTTCTCAACGGGGATTTGCTCAAAGCCCAGCTCCTCCACCAGCGCTATTATCCCTTGTTCAAGGATTTGTTCATCGAAACCAACCCGGTGCCGGTGAAAACGGCGCTGGCCATGCTGGGGCTGATCCAGGAGGAGGTGCGCCTGCCGCTGGTGGGCCTGAGCGCCAAAAACCGCGAAGTCCTCCGGCAAACCCTGGTGAAATGCGGCCTGCTGGCCCGGTAACCCCTCGTGCACTCCCCATGTTGAAAATCATCATCAACGGCGCCCGCGGGCGCATGGGCCAGGCCCTGCAGACGTGTGCCAGCCGCCTGCCGGAGCTGCAGGTGATTGCCGCCATTGATTTGGGCGATGATTTGGCGGCGGTGGTGGCGCAGGGGGACGTGGTCATCGAATTCAGCGCCCATCACGTGACCCCCGGCGTGGCCGCGCTCTGCGCGCAGCATCGCAAACCGCTGGTCATCGGCACCACCGGGCACACGGCCGAAGAACGCCAGGCCATCCGCCAGCACGCCCAAGTCATTCCGATGGTGTGGACGGCCAACTTTTCCACCGGCGTCAACACCCTGTTCTGGCTGACGCGCAAGGCGGCCGAAATCCTGGGGCCGGGCTATGATCTGGAAATCGTGGAGATGCACCACCGCCACAAAAAGGACGCCCCCAGCGGCACGGCCCGGGCGCTGGGCGAGATTTTGGCCCAGGTGCGGCAGCTTCAATATGAGGACGCCGTGCGCCACGGCCGGGCGGGGCTGGTGGGCGAGCGCGCCCCCGCGGAAATTGGCATGCACGCCGTGCGGGGCGGGGATGTGGTGGGGGATCATACCGTGATCTTTGCCACGCCGGGCGAGCGGCTGGAGCTGACCCACAAGGCCAGCAGCCGGGAAACCTTTGCCCAGGGCGCGTTGCGGGCGGCCCAGTGGCTCATCGGGCGCCCGCCGGGCGTGTATGACATGCAGGATGTGCTGGGGCTGAAGTAGCCCCGCCGCGCCGGGGTGTTCTCGCCATGTCTGCCGTTTCTCCCCCGTTGCCGCCCGGGCCGGAGCCGCCCCTGCGGGTGGTGGTGGCCCTGGGATCCAATCTGGGCGATTCCGAAGCCATCCTGCGCGCCGCCGCGCGCGAGTTGCAGGCCCTGGCCGCCGGCGGCTTCAAATTGTCCTCCTTTTACCGCACGGAGCCGGTGGATTGTCCGCCCGGTTCGCCCCCCTTTCTCAATGCTGTGGCCGTGTTTGAGCCGCTGCCGGGCGAAACCCCGGAAACCTTGCTGCCCAAACTGCAGGCGCTGGAGCGCCGCTTTGGCCGGCAGCCCAAAAAAATGCACAATGAACCCCGCCCGCTGGATTTGGATTTGATTGCCTTTGGCGGGGAAAAACGCCATACGCCGCAGTTGACGCTGCCCCACCCGCGCGCCCGGCAGCGGGCCTTTGTGCTGGAGCCTCTGCGGGAGATTGCGCCGGACTTTGTGTGGCCGGAGTGAGGCGCGACGGGCCGGGGGGGACGGCGAAACTATTTGGTTTTTCGGGGTTAACAGGTTAAATAAGCGGCGATGAGCATACGGCAGGCGCACATCCAACGGGTCACCCAGGAGACGCGCATCGAAGCGCGGCTGGTGGTGGACGGCACGGGGCGGGCGGATATTCGCACGGGGATACCCTTTTTTGACCACATGCTGACCCTGTTTGCGCGGCATGCGGTGGTGGATTTGAAGCTGCGTTGCCGGGGGGATCTGGCGGTGGACGCCCATCACACCGTGGAGGATTGCGGGCTGGTGCTGGGGCAGGCCTTTGTGCAGGCGCTCGGCGACAAGCAGGGCATCCGCCGGTACGGCACCGGGTTTGACCCGCGCAATCCCCTCTGGGGGGAGGCGTATGTGCCCATGGACGAGTGCCTGGCCCGGTGCGTGATTGATTTCAGCGGGCGGCCGTATCTGGTGTTTCGAGGGGTGAAGAATCTGGATTACAAGCAGGTCACCCGCCCCGAGCGGGAGCAGGACATGGCCTGTGCTTTCCGGTTTGGGCTGGCGCGGGAGTTTTTCCAGGCCTTTGCCAATGAGGGCCGGTGCAACCTGCACCTCGAGTTGCTGTATGGGCAGGAGCCGCATCACATTGTCGAGGCCCTGTTCAAGGCGTTTGCCCGGGCAGTGGATGCCGCCTGCCAGCGGGATCCGCGCATTGCGGGGCAAATCCCCTCGACGAAAGGCCGGTTATAAGGGAAGATGCCGCCCCAGCCGTCCCATGACCCGGAAAACGTTGGCAATTTTGCGCCCGGCGGCTGAATAGAGCGGCCGCGGCGGACGTCCAATTCATGAACAAGCGCACGGACTACAAGTTGCTCGACGACAACGCTTTAGTGAAGCGCGCCAAGAAGGGCGATCGCGAGGCGTTTGAGGAGCTGGTGGTCCGGCATGGGGAGAAGGTATATGCGCGGGCGTACAGCATGGTGCGCAATGAGGACGAGGCGCTGGATCTTTCTCAGGAAGCCTGGGTGCGGGGCTGGCAGCGGCTGGGGCAGTTTCAGGGGGACTCCAGTTTTGCGACGTGGATCACGCGGATTGTGATCAATCAATGCCTGGACCACCTGCGCAAACAAAAACGGCACCGCACCGAGAGCATTGAAGAATTGGATGAAGAAATCGGGGGCGTGGAGCGTCAAATCCCCGTGGTGACGCCCAATCCCACCGAGGGGTTGGAGCGGGCGGAACTGCGGGCCAGAATTGACCGGGCTTTGGCCCAGCTTTCCCCCGCCCACCGGGCAGTGCTGGTGTTGCATGAATTTGAAGAATTGGAATACAAAGAAATCGCCAAGCGGGTTGGCTGCTCGATTGGCACGGTAATGTCCCGCCTGTTCTACGCCCGGCGCAAGCTGGCGGCGCTGCTGGCGGGGCAAAAACTGGATGAGCTGCGATGAAAGACTACAACGCCCAACTCAAGGTGCAGGCCTACCTGGACGGCGAGCTTCCCGATACGGAGGCCCGTCAGGTGGAGGCCTGGCTGGCGCAGGACGCCGAGTTGCGGGGTCTCCTGAGCGAGCTGCGATGCACCCGGGATGCCCTGCGGGACAATGAACCGGAGGTCAAGCTGCCCGTGCCGCATGAGTTGTATTGGAGCGGCATCGCCCGGGCCATTGAACAGGCGGAGGCGGCGCAGCCGCGGCCGGTGGAAAGCCCGGCCCAGCGCTGGCTGGCCTGGCTGCAGCGTTATCTGGCGCCTGCGGCCGCGGTGGCGGCGGTGGCCCTGCTGGCCATCGGCGTGGGCCGGTTTCTGGCGGACAACCCGGCCCGGCATTACGTCGAGATCATCAATTACTCCACCGACATCCACGTCTCCTCTTTCCGCAGTCCCTCGGAGAAAATGTTTGTGGTGTGGTTAAGCCGCAATGCCCCTCCCGCCGCAGTGGCAGCGCCGGCGGTGGAGGAAAGCGACTGGGAGGAATTTTACCAATGAAAATGGCGGTACAGCTTATGGGGTGGGGCGCCTGGTGCCGCGGGTTGCTGGTGCTGGCTTTGCTGGGCAGCCTGTTGACGGTTCAGGCGGCGGAGCTGAAGCTGGAAATTGTCCTGATCTGGGGCTCCAACGAGGAGAAATCCCCCGATCCCACGCACAAGCCGCTGACCGGCGAAATGGCCAAGCGGTTGAGCAAGGTCTTCAAGTGGAAGCATTACTTTGAGGTCAACAAAATCAACGAAACCATCCCCAACCGCGGGACCAAAAAAATTCGCGTCAGCCCCAAATGCGACATTGAAATCACGGAGCTGGAGGGATCCTCGGTGGAGGTCAAACTTTACGGCGAAGGCAAGTTGATCAACAAATCCGTCAAGCAACTGGCCAAGGGCGAATATTTTGTGCTGGCGGGAGAGGACAAGAACGAGACGGCGTGGTTCATCATGATCACGCTGTTGGAGGAAAAACGCTGAGCCTGGGGCGGGGGGCCGCAGTTTCCCCGGGGCACGCCTGGCGGGCCAGCCGCCGGCCGTCACGTTTTTATTTTGATACCCTGCCGGCTTTGCCCCATAAATGAGCCATGGCCGGGCCAGCAACAACCTTCCGCAAAACGGGCATGACCACGCGCATCCCGGCGGGTTACCGCGCGGTGCCGGTGGATGAAGGAAGCGAGCAGGCGGTGGTGCGGTTGTGCGTGCTGACCTTGGCGCAACCCGCGCCGGGGCAGGAGCCCTTCGTCCTGCTCCGGGCGACGCTGGAGGCGCATTTTTACCTGGGTTGTCTGGTGGACCGCGCGGGCCGCTGGCTGGAATGGGTGGAGATTGCGGTGCAACACCATGAGGGCCTCTCCAACACCCCCACGGCCTTCCGGGAGATTCTCAATAATCACATCCTGGACGCCCGCTGGGCGCAGCGCTGCCAGGGACTGCGGGAGCTGCAACCGGATGAGGTGGTGGTGTGCGGGTATGAGCTGGAGCCGCCGCCGGCCTGGTATTACGACCCCGCCCAGGGGCGGATGGTCCCCTTGGGCAACGCCCAGGGCCCCTGGCAGCTTTGCCGGGATGACGCCGCGCTGGTGCAGGCGGGACTGCCGCCTTACAGCTCATCCCTGGCACGCTATCTACGGCAGCCGGAGGCGGCGGCCAACGGCTTCCTGCCGGCCACCAAAAACTCGGTGATCAATGAAAATACCGTGGAGCTGGCGGATGCCCTGCCTCCGGGGGCGCATCTGGTGCCGTTCAACCCGGCCTGCGGCTTGATGGAGGTGCGGCGGTTTCATCCCCTCGGCTATGAAGATTATGTGGACGTGTTGTCCGGCCACTCCTGGCGCGGCATCCGGCGGCAGGGGCAGTTGGTGGAGGTGAATGAATCCTGGCCGGCGCTGGCGGAACTGGCGGGGGCGCAACCGGCGGTGTTTCTGGCGGCCACGACGCTGGAGCAACGGCTGGCGGAGGTGTTTTACTTGAAGCTGCATCTTTTCTGCCAGGCGGTGCGCTGGGTGTGGCAGATCACGCGCCGCACGCAGTTGCCGCTGCTCAACCTGGGCGGCGAGAGTTTCCGGGTGCGTTTTGAATCACCCCACGGCGCGCTGCCGCTGGGCTGGTGTGCGCGCTGCAACCTGCTCCTGCCGGGCCAGGCGGTCGCCTTGCGCGCGCGCGACGCCGGCCAGCGGTTTTTCATGCGTCTGGGCGGGCCGGCGCAGAGCATCTACCTGCCGGCCAAGGTGGGCCAGATGGCCTCCGGCCTGGGCGAGGTGCGGCTGCGCGGGGTGGTGAAGGAGCAGGATAAAACGGTGGTGCGCGGCACCTTGGTGCTCCGGCAGCCGGTGAATGTTTCGGCCTCGGACATCCTCTGGCTGCGGCTCACCGTGGCGGGGGGATCCTTTGACTTTTTTGGGCATGTCTATCCCGAGGAGGCGCTGAGCCGGCTGGATTTGCCGTTCCGCACCTGGCCCCTGGCGTTGGAGGAGGAGGACGAGGAGCAGTTGCAGACGGCGGTGGGCCAGTTCAACCTGCCCCCCGCGCCGTTTGAGGTCATTCCCATGCTCAGCTCGGCGGTGGACATGCACAGTCTGGCCGTGCTGGCCGTGCGCACGTTTTTGACGCCCCGCGAGGTGGGATTCCAGGAGGCGGTGGATGACGTGTTGAGCCTGGCCCGCGCCGTGGCCATGCGCCATCAGGCCGGCCTGCCGGTCATGGCCAGGATTCAGTCCCTGCTGGCGGAAAGCAGCGTCTGGCTCAAGGCCTTCGGCCCGCACAATCTGGTCGCGGATTCCCTGACGCCGGACCAGGCGTTTGCGGCGGTGCCCCCCAATTTATGGTGGGAGCTGGTGGCGCTGATGGTGGAGATGCTGCCAGCCATGGGGCCGGACAGCTTGTGCCAGGATTATGGGGGCGTGCCGCCGGAGGGATTGGAAACCATTTACGAGGCCGTCCTCCGCCGGCTGGAGCCGTTGCTGCTGGCCGCCCGGGCGCGCGTCCTGCCGGGCGCGGCCGCAGCCCCGGGGGTGGCCGCATGAACTCAAGTGTTGTGACTCCTTTTCCCGTGTCCCTGCCGCCGCCGGCGGAGCCGGTGACCGTCTTGAGCCGTGAACTGTTGCAGGCGGCGGTGGCGGCCTCGCGCCAAAGCCCGCGGCGGCGCATGATTTTGCCCCTGCACAAGGATCACGGCGCGCCGTTGCAGCGCATGTTCAACGTGGTCCAGCCCCGCAGCTACCTGCGCCCGCACCGGCACGCCTCGCCGCCCAAGGCGGAAACGTTGCTGGTGTGGCAGGGGGCGATAGCCTTTTTTGAATTTGCGGCCGGGGGCGAGCCGCAGCGGTGCGAGATCCTGCGGGCGGGCGGCCCGCGTTTCGGGGTGGATATTGAGCCGGGGGTGATCCACACCTTTGTGGCCCTGGAGCCGGACACCATCCTGTTGGAGGCCAAGGCCGGCCCTTACGAACGGATCAGCGACAAGGACTTTGCCCCCTGGGCGCCGGCCGAGGGCGCGCCCGAGGTGGCGGCTTTTCTGGACGGCCTCTATCAGCGGGCGCAGGCGGCCGAGGCGGCCCGTTGAAGCCGGGCCCGCGGATGCGGGCTTGACCGGCGGCGGCGCAAAGAGGATAAAGACAGCAGCCAAAGTTCCCTGGAACGGACGCGCAAACCAGCTTTATGACGTCAACCTCATCTCAGACAACCAAGTGCACCCGGCGCGGTTTTTTGTCCAGCCTTGGCGCGCTGGCGGCGCCGTTGATCCTGCCCGGCTCGGTGCTGGGGCTTAACGGGGCCGTGGCGCCCAGCAACCGCATCGTCTTTGGCGGCATCGGCATGGGCAACCGGGCCATGTTCATTCTGCCCAACTTCCTGAACTTTCCCGATGTGCAGTTTGTGGCCGTATCCGACGCCCGCGCGGACCGGCGCAAGCTGGCCAAGACGCACATTGACCAGTTTTACGGCAACCAGGACTGCGCGGACCTGCCGGACTTCCGGGATTTGCTGGCGCGGCGGGACATTGACGCGGTGCTCATTGCCACCGGCAACCGCTGGCATGCCACGGCCTCGATGTTTGCCGCGCGGGCGGGCAAGGACATCTACTGCGAAAAACCCATCAGCCTCACCATCCGCGAAGGGCGCGAGCTGGTGACCATGTGCCGGCAGTATGGGACCATCTACCAGGCCGGCACGCAGCGGCGCTCCACCGAGTCGTATCAGTTTGCCCGCGAAATGGTGCGCCAGGGACGCATTGGCCGGGTGCACACGGTGGAGATGCAGGTGTGGACGGGGGGCACCGTGCCGCACGAGGAACCCAAGCCGGTGCCGCCGGGGTGGGACTATGATATGTGGCTGGGGCCGGTGCAGTGGCGGCCGTTTGTCCCGGGACGGGTGCATGGGTGGGCCTATTTCTGGGATACCGGCGAGGGCATGCACACCGACATGGGCACGCACTACACCGACCAGATGCAATGGGTGCTGGGCACCGATGACACCGGGCCGGTGGAGGTGGAGGCCACGGACCTGGTGTGGCCGGATCCCAAAAAGTTCATGAGCGAAACCGCCATTTCGGGGACGTTCAAGTTCAAGTACGCCAACGGCGTGCAGGGGATTTTGTACCAGCGCGGAGCGTTCAAGGACCGCTACATCCGCTACATCGGCGACGAGGGCTGGATTCAGGTGGACGACGAAACGGACGTGGTCACCGCGCATCCCGCCTCCATTCTGGAGGCCAAGACCTCCGGCTGGGTGAGCTGGGCCAACGCCGGGGCGCATGTGCGGAATTTTCTCGATTGCATCAAGAGCCGGCAGCAGCCGCTCTGCCATCCGGAGGTGGCGCACCGGGCGCAGACCATCTGCGAGGCCACAACCATCAGCGCGCGCCTGGGCCGGAAGCTGCGCTGGGACCCGGTGAAAGAGGTGTTCGATGACGAGGCCGCCAACCGCATGTTGTACCGGCAGCCGCGCGCCCCGTGGCGGGTGTGACGGGCGGGAACGAAATCCAACAATTTTAACACCAGCAGGTTTGGACGATTCACGATTTATGTGCGTTTCAGGGACAACTCCAGGAGGTCCGCGCGCGGCCGGCCAGGCGCTGCGCTGGGCCATCATTCCCCTCATGGGTCTCACGCTGGCGGCGGCGCCGGCGCCGGTGGCGGATTTGGATCGGGCCGTCGGCGAGGCCATGCAATATCAATCCGGCCGCAGCGCCGAGCCGTTGCGGCAGATTGAGGCCGCCGTGCGCGAGGCGGTGGCCAACCGCGCGCGCCGCGCGGCGGTGGAGCAGGCCCTGGTGCGCCTGCTGTCACCGCAGGCAACGTTTGAAGCGCGGCGCTTTGCCTGCACCCAACTGGCCATTCTGGGCGGTGATTCCGCCCTCGGCGCGCTGGGGGAAATGCTCCAACAACCGGAGACCGCCGGCATCGCCTGTCTGGCGCTGGCGTCCAACCCTTCGGCCAAAGTCACCGACCTGCTCCTCAAGGCGCTGGACACCGCCCCGCCCGAAGCCCGCGAGCAGATCGTGGTGACCCTGGGCGACCGCCGGGCGCCCGCGGCGGTGAAAGCCTTGCTGCCCCTGACCCGCGACACCTCGCCCGCCCTGCGCACGGCGGCCATGGTGGCGCTGGGCAAAATTGCCTCGCCGCCCGCGCTGGAAGCGCTGGCCGGGCTGCGGCGCAGCCCGGATGCGGGCACGGCGCGCGCCGCGGTGCAGGCCTCCCTGGCCGCCGCCGATGCCGTGGCGCGAGCGCGCAATGCCCGCGCGGCCGCCGCCATTTATGAGGAATTGCTGGATTCGGCCCAGCCGGTGTATGTGCGGCGGGCGGCCTTGGAGGGGTTGTTGCGCCTGGATGCCGACGGCGGCCAGCAGCGCGCCCTGGCGGTGTTGCGCGGCCCTGATTCTGCGTTGAAACCCTCCGCCCTCTACCATGTGCGCCACATCCCCGGCCGCGGGGTCTCCGCCGTGTTTGCCGCCGAGCTGCCCCGCCTGGCCACGGCCGAGCAGGTGTTGCTGCTGGACTCCCTGGCGGCGCGCAAGGATGCCGACGCCCTGCAGGCGCTCAAAGACGCCACCCAGGCGCCGGCGGCGGCGGTGCGGCAGGCGGCGGTGAAGGCGCTGGCGCAGGTCGGCGATGCCTCCGCGG
Source organism: Verrucomicrobiia bacterium (assembly GCA_026414565.1). NCBI lineage: Bacteria > Pseudomonadati > Verrucomicrobiota > Verrucomicrobiia > Verrucomicrobiia bacterium. Next base: position 30,506 of record JAOAIT010000001.1, on the reverse strand, counting down.
TGCCGGTTTTGGTCAAGGCGCTGGTGTCCTACACCACGGCGGCGGAGCAGCAGACGGTGGAAATGGCCCTGGCCAGCCTCCCCGGCGGCGCGGCCGTGGATGAGGCCCTGGTGCAGGCGCTGCAAACCAGTCCCCCGGCGGCCCTGCCGGGGCTGATGAACGCCGCCGGCCGCCGTGGCGTCAAGGCCGCCGTGCCCGTGCTGCTGAAGGCCGCCTCCAGCGAGAATCTGGCCCTGGCCCGCGCCGCTTTCCGCGCGCTGGGCCGCCTGGCCACACCGGCGGATTTGCCGGCGCTGGTGGACGGCTTGACCCAGGTCCGCGCCGCGGCGGCCCGCGAGGACGCCGAGAGCACGGTGATCAAGATTTTGGAGCGCGAGCCGGATGCCGCCCGGCGGGTGGCGGTGGTGCGGGAGGCCCTGCAGCGCGCCCCGGCGGACGTGACGAGCCGGGTTTCGCTGCTGCGGCTGCTGCCGGCCTGCGGTGGCCGCGAAGCCCTGGCGCTCTTGCAGGCCGAGCGCCGCCAGGAGCAGCCGGCGCTGCGGGATGCCGCCCTGCGCGCCCTGGCCGAATGGCCCGAGGCCGCGGCGGTGGACGTGCTGCTCGCCGAAGCACAGCAGGCCGCGCAAAACACCGAGCGCGTGCTGGCCCTGCGCGGCGTGGCGCGGTTGTTGAGCCAGGGCGGCAGCCCGCCGGCCCAGGCGGCGGCCCAATTCGAAAAGGCCATGGCGCTGGCGCGGACTGACGCCGAAAAGAAACTCATCATCAGCGCCATGTCCGGTCTGCAACATGAAATGGCCTTGCGCCTGCTCGAGCCGCTGCTGGACAACCCGGCCGTGCGCAATGAAGCCGAGCAGGCCGCCCTGCGCCTGGCGCCCCGCCTGGCTGGCGCCTGGCCCGAAGCCGCCCGCCGCCTGCTCAACAAATTGGCGGCCTCTCCCGCCGCCGGGCCGGCGGCCCGGGGGCTGTTGGAAACGCTGGACCAGGCGGGAGGCTTCCTGCTGGGCTGGCAGGTGGCCGGCCCGTTCACCGCCGAAGGCAAGGACGGTCAGGCCCTGTTTGACACCGTGTTTCCGCCGGAGCAAAACCCCGTGCCTGCGGGAGTGGCCTGGCAACTGGCGCCGGTGGGCACGCTGAAAGAGCGGCCCTGGCAGGTGAATCTGGCCGGTCTTTTTGCGGGTGACCATCGCGTGGCCTACGCGCGGGTGTGGGTGCACAGTGACACCGCCCAGCCGGCACGGTTGGAACTGGGGGCGGACGACGGCCTGAAAGTCTGGTTCAACGGCCGGGTGGTGCTCGCCGCCAATCGCGGCGGCGATGTGCAACCGGGCGAATTCAAGGCGGAAGTTGCCCTGCAACCCGGGTGGAATCAGATTCTCCTGAAAGTCACGCAGTGGACCTCGGGCTGGGGCTTTTGTGCGCGGCTGGTGAAGCCGGATGGCACGCCCCTGGCGCCGGGACGTCTCTCCCCTTACCCTCCCGAAACGCCATGAGTGCGAGCGCCTATCCTCCCACCTCCCTGCGCGCCTTTTTGAACTACGCGCCGGTGCCGCTGCAGTTTGGCACCAGCGGCCGCCGGGGCCGGGTGGTGGATCTGACGCAGCTCGAAGTGTATTTGAATGTGTTTGCCGAGCTGCGCTATCTGCAAAACCTGCCCGCCGCCGAGGGCGGCATCCAGCGCGGGGACCAGTTTTATTTTGCCTATGATTTGCGGCCCAGCTCCACCCGCTTTGTGCCGGAGCTGGGGGGCCGCGGGGAAATCGCGCAGGCGGTGGTGCAGGCGGCGGAGGATGCGGGCATGACCCCCCTGAACCTGGGGGCCATCCCCACGCCCGCCCTGGCGGCCCACGCCCTGCATCATCACAAGGGCTGCATCATGGTCACCGGCAGCCACATCCCCTTTGACCGCAACGGCTACAAAACCTATTCCAGCCGGGGCGAGCTTCGGAAAAGTGATGAGGCGCCCATTCTGCAGCGCGTGGCGCATGAGCGGGAGCGCCTCTACACGCAGGTGTTTCATGAATCGCTGTTTGATGAAAACGGCATGTTCAAGCGCGGACACCGGGACTTGCCGCTGGAAAGCCCCGCCGGCCGCCGGGCCTACGCGCGCCGGTATGTCAATTTTTTCTCCGGCAGCAACCTCCAGGGCATGCGGCTGCTGGTCTATCAACATTCCGCCGTGGGCCGGGATTTGCTGGTGGAGGTCCTGCAGGCGCTGGGCGCCACCGTGGTGCCCGCCGGGCGCAGCGAGGAGTTTGTGGCGGTGGACACGGAAAATGTGCATCCCGGTCTGTTGCAGCAACTGCAAACCCTCCTGGATGAGGCCACCGTGCAGCACGGGCGCTTTGAGGCGGTGCTGTCCACCGATGGCGACAGTGACCGGCCACTGCTGCTGGGCGTGACGCCTGAAGGGCGGGTGCGCTTTTTTGGCGGGGACCTGCTGGGCATGGTCACCGCGGAGTATCTCCAGGCCGATGCCGTGGTGGTGCCGATCACCTGCAACGATGCGGTGGACCGCGGCCCGTTGCGGGAGTGCGTGCAACCCAGAACGCGCATCGGCTCGCCCCACGTCATCGCCGGTTTGCACCAGGCGCTGGCCCGGGGCAGGACGCGGGTGTGCGGCTGGGAGGCCAACGGCGGTTTCCTGACCGCCTCCGATCTGCGCCGGGGCCCGCAGGTGCTCACCGCGCTGCCCACGCGCGATGCCTTCCTGCCCTTGTTGTGTTGTCTGTTTGCCGCGCGGGAGCAGGGGATGTCGCTGTGTGAATTGTTTGCCCGCCTGCCGGCGCGTTACAGCCAGGCGGGACTGTTGCCCGAGGTGCCGCGGGCCGCCAGCCTGGCGGCGCTGCAGCCGCTGCAACCGGAGGACCCGCAGGTGGTGGAGGCGGACTGGAGCGACGGGCACCTGGTCACGCGCGATGCCGCTGGCGGGCGGTTGCCCGCTTCGCCCGGCCTGCAGGCCCACCTGGAACAGGCCCGCGCCCGGCTGGCCGGCATTTTCGCGCCGGAAGCCGGTTTTGGGGCGCTGGTGAAGATCAATTACCTGGACGGCTTGCGGCTCCATTTCGCCAATGGCGATGTGGCCCACGTGCGCCCCTCCGGCAACGCCGATGAGCTGCGCATCTACGCCGTGGCCGACACTCCGGAGCGCGCCGCGGCGATCGTGCGGGAGGGCGTGGCCGAGCCGGCCGGTTTTCTGCGGCGGCTGGTGGGGGGATGATTCAGGGGAAGCTGTGCACCACCAGGCCGGTGCGCTGCCGGATGGTCTGGGCGATGGCCTCCAGTTCGGCGGCGGTGAGGGCGGCGGCAAACGGCTCCGGCGTGGGGCGGGCCACGGTGTAGGCGTGGACCTCCTTGAGCTGCGCCCCCTGCCGCACCAGCTCGTTCAACCGCTCGCAATACGCCTCCAGCTCGGCCGGCGGCATCACCTGCCCGTGCACGCGCAGGAAAAGACTCTGAATCACGATGGGCCGCACGCGCGCCGTTTCGCCCAGGTTTTTGAGAATGCGCGCGAAGGCCACCGGCGAGCGGTTGATTAGCCGGTAATAGGCCTCGGTGCCGGCGTCGAGCTTGCCCCAGACTTCGCCCTGGTGCTGATCCATCAATGCCAGGCCGCGGCGCACGTCCGCCTTGTCGAGGCCGGCGGCATCGGTGATGAGCACGATCTTGGTGCGGGTGAGGCCCTCGGCCAGTTTCACCTCCACCACCGCCTGCACGCACTCCGAGAAATTGGGGATCATCGTTGGCTCGCCGTCACCGCTGAAGGCGATGTCCTTGATGTCCTGCGTGAGTTCGGGCGCCTCGGCAAACTTGCCCAGACCCGCCAGCTCGCCGCGTTTGACCCGGCCGATCAGGTCGCGCAATTCCGCGCGCATCCGGGGCACGTCCAGCACGGTGGTGCGCGGCGGGGTGCGGCGATCCACCTCGCAGTAAATGCAATCGAAATTGCAGCGCTTGTCCGGATTCAGATTGACGCCCAGGGAAAGCCCGCGCGAACGCCGGGAAATGACGGGATAGACGTAGAGATATTCCGCAAAGGCGCGATTGTGATCGCGCACGACCCGAAGCTGCGACAGGTTGGGCGCGTTTGCGTTCATGTGCCGGGCGCGGCGGTCTGCATGCCCATGATGCAATAGCCGCAATCCACGTAAATGACCTGGCCGGTGATGGCCGCCGCGCCGTCGCTGGCCAGAAACAGGCCGGTGGCGCCCAGCTCCTCCAGCGTCACATTGCGGCGCAGCGGGGCGTTGGCCTCGTAATGTTTCAGCATGTCGGTGAACCCGCCAATGCCGCGGGCGGCCAGGGTGTTGACCGGTCCGGCGCTGATGCAGTTGACCCGGATTTTCTGCGGGCCGAGGTCATACGCCAGGTAGCGCGTGCAGGCCTCCAGGGCGGCCTTGGCCACGCCCATGACGTTGTAGTGGGGCACCACCTTTTCCGCCCCGTAATAACTCAGCGCCACAATGCTCCCCCCCTCTTGCATCAGGGGCGCCGCGGCCCGCGCCAGCGCCACCAGCGAGTAGGCGCTCACCTCGTGGGCGATGCGGAAGGCCTCGCGCGAGGTGTTTACAAACTGCCCTTCGAGCGCGTCCTTGGGCGCATAGGCAATGGAGTGCAGCAGCAAATCCAGGCGGCCCCACTGTTTTTCCACGGCGGCAAACACCTGCTGGATTTCCTCATCGCGGGTCACATCGCACGGCAGCACCAGCGTCTCCGCGCCCAGCGAGCCGGCCAGCTCGGTCACGTTGTCCTTGAGCCGCTCCCCCTGATAGGTGAACGCCAGCCGCGCGCCGGCGCGATGCCACGCCTGGGCAATGGCCCAGGCGATGGAGCGTTTGTTGGCCACACCAAAGACGATCCCGGTTTTTCCCGATAATGATTCCATGTTCTAATAATCGTGATAATGCGGGGCAGCATACGCCAAGGGCCGCCGCTTGACCAGCGCGCTCCGGGCGCCTCCCCGGCCCCAACATACCGGCTTCCGCCATTCCCGCAAGCCCCGGTTCAGGCGGCGGGCTGGCGGCAGCGCTCGACAAAACGGCGGATGACGGCCATTTCCGCCTCCCCGGCGATGGTGTGGGCCTTGGCAAACTCATGCCATTCCACCTGCAGGCCCGCCGCCTTCATCTGCAGGGCCTGGGCCCGGGCCGCGGCAAAGGGCAGGAGCGGATCCAGCGTGCCGTGGGTGATCAAAAATCGCTGGGTGTGCGCCACGGGCGATTTTTCCCGCAGCAGGGCCTCCGGGTCGGGCAGAAAACCGCTGATGCCCACGCAGCCGGCCAGGCGATGGGGATATTTGACGCCGGTGACCCACGTCATGAGGCAGCCCTGGCTGAAGCCAAACAGGTACGTCTGGGCGGTGGGATAACCCGCCGCGCGTTGGGCGTCCAGCAGCCCGGCCAGCAGCCGGTAACTGCGACGCACGCCCGGCATGGGGTCCCCGGGAAAATCAAACCAGGAATAGCCGGTGAAATAGGGATCGGGCGCGTTGACCAGCAGGTAGTTCAACCAGGGCAGGCCCATTTCCTCGGGCAGCCAGCGGTAGCCTTCCAGGCTGTCGCCCAGCCCGTGCAGCACCACCATCAGCCAGCGCGAGTCGCGCTCGGCGGCGGGGACCCAATCGGTTGCCAGCGTCATGGCCCCGCGTTACACCATGCGCGGCGGCGGATGTCACGCGCAAAATCACCGGCCGGGCCGGCCAAAGGCCGGCGTTGCGTGTTGCCGGTTCAGCGCCTAGACTGGAGGCGTGAAAGCGGTGGGCACAGTTTATCTGGTGGGCGCAGGCCCCGGCGACGCCGGCCTGCTGACCCTGCGTGGCGCGGAGCTGCTGGGACGCGCGGAGGTGGTGGTTTATGATGCGCTGGTGAATCCGGAGCTGCTGCGGCTGGCCCCGCCCACGGCGGAGATCATCTATGGCGGCAAGCGGGCCAAGGCGCACGCCATCCCGCAGGACCAGCTCAACGCCCTGCTGGTGCAAAAAGCCCGCGAAGGCAAAACCGTCGTGCGCCTCAAGGGCGGCGACCCCTACCTTTTCGGCCGGGGCGGCGAGGAGGCCGAAGAGCTGGCGGCCGCCGGGATTCCCTTTGAAGTGGTCCCGGGCATTTCCTCCATCTACGCCGCGCCCAATTATGCCGGCATTCCGCTGACGCACCGGAGCTGCTGCTCGTCCTTCACCGTGTTCACCGGCCATGAGGATCCCACCAAGGGGGAGACGGCCCTGGATTACGCGCAACTGGCGCGCACGCCGGGCACCAAGGTCATTTTGATGGGCGTGGAGCGCATCAAGGAAATTGCGGGGGAGCTGATGCGGCATGGCCTGGACGGCGCCACGCCGGTGGGCATGGTGCGGTGGGGCACCACCGGGCGGCAGGAGTCCCTGGTGGGCACGCTGGCCACCATCGGCGAGCTGGCCGCCCAGCGGGGTTTCACCGCCCCGGCGGTCACGGTGATCGGGGAGGTGGTGAATCTGCGCGAGCGGTTGAACTGGTTTGAGCACCGGCCCCTGTTTGGCCAGCGGGTGGTGGTGACCCGCACCCGCGAGCAGGCCAGCCAGCTCTCGCGGCAACTGCTGGAATTGGGGGCCGATGTGCTGGAAATCCCCACCATCAAGATCGCGCCCCTGACGGATCGCCGCCAGCTCGAGGACTTGAAGGACGCCCTGGAGGGCATCGGTTGCTACGACTGGCTCGTCTTCACCAGCCCCAACGGGGTCACCGCCTTTTTTGATTATTTCTTCAAGGCCTTCGGCGACGTGCGCGCCCTGGGCAACGTGCGCCTGGCCGCCATCGGGCCGGCCACGGCGGCCAAACTGCAGGAACTCCATTTGCGCGTGGATGCCATGCCGCGCCAGTATCTGGCGGCCCAGGTGGCCAGCGCCATCCGCGAGCATGGCAGCGTGGAAAATCTCAAAATCCTCCTCCTCCGCGCCGAGACCGCCAACCCGGAGCTGCCCCGCCTGCTCACCGAAATGGGCGCGATTGTGGATGATGTGGCCTGCTACCGCACGGTGGCGGAAACGGAGGATGTCACCGGCGCCGCCGAGCGGTTCAAGGAGGAGGGGGCCGACTGGATCACCTTCACCAGCAGCTCCACCGTCGAGCATTTTCATGCGCGCTTTGATCTGCCGGCGCGCCTGGCGCAATTCCCCCGCCTCAAAACCGCCAGCATCGGGCCGGAGACTTCCAAGGCCCTGCAGCGGCTGAACGTCACCCCCACCATCGAGGCCCGGGAACATACCATTGAGGGCCTGGTGCAGGCCCTGCGCCGCTGGCGCCCAGCCCGTTGAAAAGGGGCGGGACGACGGCAAAAGTTAAAACTTTGGCAAAATCCGGCAAGTCAACCGCCCGCCGGGGGCCTAGGTTTTAATATCATGCCTCGCTGGCAAAGAGGGCGGTTGATCCCGCCGGTGTGGGTTTGGCGCCATTCCTGGTGGCTGGCCCTGTTGTGGCTCATCGGCCTGCTGGCCAGCGGCCTGACCGCCGCGCCGCGGCCCAACAAGGATTGTCTGGATTGTCACGAAGACAAGGAGCTTTCCAAGACCAATGCCCAGGGCCGCGCCATCTCCTTGTACGTGGATGCGGCGGTGCTGGCCCGCTCGGTGCACCGCACCAACTGGTGCGTGTCGTGCCACGGGGACATCACCGACAAACACCCTGATGACGGCGTGGCCGCCAAGCCCGCCCGCTGCGACACCTGCCACGCCGCCCAGACGGCCAGTTACGGCGCCAGCGTGCACGGGCTGGCCCTGCAACAGGGCAAGGACGCCGCCCCCACCTGCGCCGATTGCCACGGCCGGCATGACATTCTGCGCCCCACCGTGATTGATTCCCCCCTGCACTGGTCACGCCTCGGCCAGACCTGCGGCGAATGCCATCCCGAGGCCGCGGCGGAGGTCAAAGACAGTGTCCACGGGCAGGCCGTGGCGCGGGGCGTGCGCGAAGCCGCCACCTGCACCGACTGCCACAGCGAGCACCGCATCGAAACCCTCAAAGGCAGCGCCGGGCTGAAAGTCTCCGGCGATGTTTGCGGCAAGTGCCACGCCTCCGAGCGCATCAACGCCAAATTCCGCCTGCCGGCCAACCGGGTGAAAACCTTTTACGAGAGTTATCACGGGCTGGCGGTACAGGGCGGGTACGCGCGGGCCGCCAACTGTTCAAGCTGCCACGGCTACCACCGCATTCTGCCCTCCACCGATCCCCGCTCCACCATCCATCCCCTGCATCTGCCGGAAACCTGCGGCAAATGTCATCCCGGCGCCACGGCCAAATTTGCCGAGGGCAAAATCCACGTGGACGCGGGTGAAACTTCGGACCTGGCGGCCCGCATCAATTTCTGGGTGCGCCGCATTTATCTGGCGCTGATTTTCGGGATCGTGGGGGCCATGCTGCTGCACAATGCGCTGTTGTGGTGGCGTCATCTCCTGCACTGGCGCCAGCACGCCGGCCCCTTGGTTGAGCGCATGGACCGCCATCAACGCTGGCAGCACGGCCTGCTGCTCCTGAGCTTCATCGTGCTGGCCGTCAGCGGGTTTGCCCTCAAGTTTCCCGAGTCCCGCCTGGCCTGGTTGTTTGGGGCGGACGAGGAGATCCGGCGCTGGGTGCATCGCGTGGCCGGGGTGGTGCTCCTGGGGGTGGGGGTGTGGCATCTGGTTTATCTGGCCGCCACCCCCAAAGGCCGCCAGCTCTGGCGCGATCTGCTCTGGCGGGGCGGCGACTGGCGCGCCTGCTTGGCCGCCCTGCGCCATGCGCTAACCGGCCGCGGGGCCGGCCCCAAGGCCGGCCGCTTCAGTTACGTGGAAAAAATCGAATATTGGGCCGTCATTTGGGGGACGATCATCATGGGGGTGACCGGCCTGGCGATCTGGTTCAAAGTGGAAACGACCCATTGGGTGCCGCGCTGGGTGATTGAAGTGGCCACCACCATCCATTATTACGAGGCCATTCTGGCCTGCCTGGCCATCGTGGTCTGGCATTTTTATCACGTGATTTTTGATCCGGAGGTCTATCCCATGAATCTCGCCTGGTGGGATGGCCGGGTGCCCCGGCGCTGGCTGGAGAAACATCATCCCGACGATCCCGCCGTGCGCCCGGCGGGGGAGAACGAAAAGACGCCGCCGCCCAAAGGCGCGCCTTCCCCCAACGCCTGACCGGCGCAGCGTGGCGGGTATTCGGTGCGGGGGTTCATTTCTGCTGGCAAAGCGGGCGGGGTCTGGCAGACTGGGGCGGTGGAGGCGGGCCTGGCATCGCCCAAGATGACCCCGGCCCGCCGAGCAATCACACAACCTTATGAGCACGGATTTATTTTCACTAAAGGGCGAAGTGGCGGTGGCGATTGGCGCCGGCGGCGTGCTGGCGGGAGCCATCGCCGAGGGTTTTGCCCTGGCCGGGGCCAGGGTGGCGGTGCTGGATTTGCGGCTGGAGGCCGCGCAGGCGTGCGCGCAGCGCATTCAACAAAAGGGCGGCGTGGCCCAGGCCTTTGCCGCCAACGCCATGGAGAAGGAAAGCCTGGAGCAGGCCCGGCAGGCCCTCGAGGCGGCGCTCGGCCCGGCCACCATCCTGCTCAATGCCGCCGGGGGCAATGATCCCAAGGTGACAGTGACGCCGGACAATCCGTTTGAAAACATCCCGATTGAAAACTGGCGGCGCAATTTCGATTTGAACCTGGTGGCGGGCGCGCTCTTTCCCTGCCAAGTCTTTGGGCCGGGCATGGTGGCGCGGCGCAAGGGCAGCATCATCAACATCGCCTCGGTCTCGGCGCATATTCCCCTCTCCCGCGTGGTTTCCTACTCCGCCTCCAAGGCGGCGGTGTTGAATCTGACGCGGTTTCTGGCGCGCGAATGGGCGCCCTATGGGGTGCGGGTGAATTCCATCACGCCCGGGTTCTTCCCGGCGGATCAAAACCGGCGGCTGCTGTTCAACGAGGACAACACGCCCACCGAGCGCACCCGGCAGATTTGGAGCCACACGCCGATGAATCGCTTTGGTGAAGCCCACGAGCTGGTGGGGGCGGCCATCTTCCTGGCCAGTCCGGCGGCCAGCTCCTTTGTCACCGGCGCCGATCTCCGGGTGGACGGCGGCTTCCTGGCGCAGACGATCTGACGGGAGGGCTTGCGGACCACCCCGCCGCCACGTAAGGTTGAACGGCGGCAGGGCTGATCCACGCCCCGCTGGCAGCGCGGCACAACGGCAGGCGTTCACGCGGGCAGGGACCATGGCGACCGAGGCAACCATCGCGGCAGGCTCAGGCACCCGGACACGAATCCGGGTGGATGGCAAGTTTTTCCGCGCCGGAGAGGAGAAGTTCTACCTCAAGGGCGTGACTTATGGGCCGTTTGCGCCGGGACCCGACGGCAGCCATTTCCCCAGCCAGGTGCAGGCGGCGCGGGACTTTGAGCTGATCCGGACCCTGGGGGCCAACACCCTCCGCGTGTACCATCCGCCGCCGCGCTGGCTGGCGGATCTGGCGCAGGAGTTCGGGCTGCGCCTGCTGGTGGACATTCCCTGGAGCCATCATCTCTGTTTCCTGGATTCGCCCCAGCGCCTGCAGGAGGCCCGCGATGCCGTGCGCCAGACGGTGGCCGGCCTGGCGGGGCATCCGGCCATTCTGGCCTACAGTGTGGCCAATGAAATCCCGCCGGACATTGTGCGCTGGCTGGGGCAGCGGCGGGTGGCGGCGTTTTTGGAGGAGCTGGTGGACGTGGCCAAGGCGGCCGATCCCGGCTGCCTGTGCACCTTCACCAATTTCCCGCCCACGGAGTACCTGCGGCCGCGCAACCTGGATTTCCTTTGTTTCAATGTCTATCTGCATCAGCGCCGGGCGTTGGACAATTACCTGGCGCGGCTGCAGATGATGGCCGATCAAAAGCCGCTGGTGCTGGGCGAGTTTGGCGTGGACTCGCTGCGGGAAGGCGAGGAGCAAAAATGCGAAATGCTCACCTGGCAGATTGAAACAGCCTTCCGCAACGGCCTGGCCGGCGCGGTGGTGTTCAGTTTCACCGATGACTGGTGGCGGGCCGGGCAGCCGGTGGAGGATTGGGCGATGGGGTTGACCACCCGCGACCGCCAGCCCAAGCCTTCGTTTGCCGCGGTGCAGGCGGCCTTTCGCCAGGCGCCGTATTACCCCCTGCCGCAAACCCCCAAGGTCTCCGTGGTCGTGGCCAGTTACAACGGGGCGCGCACCCTCAAGGCCTGTCTGGATTCGCTCCAAACGCTGCACTATCCCAACTACGAAGTCATCCTGGTGGACGACGGCTCCACCGACACCACGCCCCATTTGGCGGCGCAATATCCCTCGGTGCTTTACATCCGGCAGAGCAATCAGGGCCTCAGCGCCGCCCGCAACACCGGCATTGCCGCCGCCACGGGGGAAATCGTGGCGTTCACCGACTCGGACTGCCGGGCGGATGAAGACTGGCTATATTATCTGGTGGGCGATTTGTTGCGCGGCCAGTACGCCGGCATCGGCGGCCACAACTTCCTGCCGCCGGAGGACTCGCTGGTGGCGGCGGCGGTCATGGTGTCGCCGGGCGGGCCGGCGCACGTGATGTTGACGGACCGGATTGCCGAGCATATCCCGGGCTGCAACATGGCCTTCTGGAAATGGGCGCTGGACGCGGTGGGGTGGTTTGATCCGGTGTTTCGCAAGGCGGGCGATGATGTGGACATCTGCTGGCGCCTGCAGCAGCAGGGGCTGTGGATCGGCTTCAGCCCGGCGGGCTTTGTGTGGCATTACCGGCGCTCCACCGTGGAGGCCTACTTGCGCCAGCAACAGGGTTACGGCGAGGCCGAGGCGCTGCTCATCCGCAAGCATCCGGAGTACTTCAACGCCCTGGGCGGAAGCCTCTGGGCCGGCCGCATCTACACGGCGGCCAAGCTGGGCGTGCTGGCCAAGCGCGAAATCGTGTATCACGGCATCTTTGGCACCGGCCAGTTTCAAACGCTGTACACGCCCCGGCCGGCGTTCACCCTGATGCTCATGACCAGTTTCGAGTACCACCTGGTGGTGACGCTGCCGCTGCTGCTGCTCTCAGTGCCTTTTGGTTTCCTGCTGCCCGTCGCCGCCACTTCCCTGCTGGCCACGCTGGGCATCTGCGTGGCCGCGGCGTGGCAGGCGGAGCTGCCGCCCAACCGGCAGGTGTGGTGGAGCCGCCCGCTGGTGGCCCTGTTGTATCTGCTGCAGCCGCTGGTGCGGGGCTGGGCGCGCTACCGGCAGCGGCTCACCTACCGTCCCACCCCCGTCAACGCCCTGGAAAAACTCGATTCCATGGCCTTGCGCGACAGCGGCGAGCCGCTGGATCTGGCGGCCTACTGGGCCGAGCGCTGGGTGGACCGCGTGGAGTTCCTCAAAGGCATTTTGCGCCGCCTGGAGGACGAAGGCTGGCAGCACAAGCCCGACAACGGCTGGAGCGAGTATGACGTGGAAATTTACGGCAGCCGCTGGAGCCGCGTCCAGCTCACCACCGTGGCCGAGCTGTTCCCCGGCGGGCGGCAACTCTTCCGCTGCCGCCTGCGCAGCATGTGGTCCCTGCCGGCGCGGGTGGCCTTTGGGGCGGCGGCCGCCTTTGAGATTCTGGTCATTGGATTCACCCGCCCCTATTTCCCCTGGATCTGGCTGTTGTTGCTCACCCTGCCCGCGCTGGGCTGGTTTTTTGCCCAGGAGCAGCGCAACCTCCAATGTCTGGTCCATGCCTTTTTGGATGAAGTGGCCCGGCAGTTTGGCATGATCAAGTTAAAGGCCACCACCGGCCAGCCGCTCCATCCGCCGGCCGCGCCCGCCGCCCCCGCCAACTCCCCTCCGGCCCCATGAAACAATACCTGGATTTGCTCCGACTGGTCCTGGAAAAGGGCAAATTCCGCCCCGACCGCACAGGTGTGGGCACCTACGCCGTGTTCGGCGCGCAGGCCCGCTTTGATTTGCGCGAGGGTTTTCCCCTGCTGACCACCAAAAAGCTCCACATCAAATCCATCATCTACGAGCTGCTGTGGTTTCTGCGGGGCGACACCAATGTGCGCTGGCTGCAGGAGCGGGGCGTGACGATCTGGGATGAATGGGCCGCGCCCGATGGCAGCCTGGGGCGTATTTACGGCGCCCAGTGGTGCGACTGGCGCCGCCCCGACGGCACCTCGGTGAATCAAATTGACCAGGTCATTGAAGAAATCCGCACCCGCCCCCACAGCCGCCGCCTCATCGTCTCGGCCTGGAATCCCGGCGAGCTGGACCAGATGGCCCTGCCGCCCTGCCACGCCCTGTTTCAATTCTTTGTGATGGACGGCGAACTAAGCTGCCAGATGTACCAGCGCAGCGCCGATCTCTTTCTGGGGGTGCCCTTTAACATCGCCTCCTACTCCCTCCTGACGCTCATGGTGGCGCAGGTCACCGGCCTGAAGCCGGGCGAGTTCATCCACACCTTCGGCGATCTGCACCTTTACGCCAATCACCTGGAGCAGGCCAAACTGCAGCTCACCCGCGAGCCCCGGCCCCTGCCGCGCATGCGCCTGAATCCCGCAGTCAAAAACATCCACGACTTCAAATACGAGGATTTCACCCTGGAGGGCTACGATCCGCATCCGCCCATCAAGGCGCCGATTGCCGTCTAAGGCGCCTTTACGGGAGGGGCGTGGCGCGAAACACCACGCGATACACCCGATGCGGATCAGCCTGCCGCGGGTTGGGGATTAAAATAAAATCATCCGCGATCTCCGGCTGCAAATCCGCGCCCTCCTCCACGCGCACATCCCGCACCCGCACCGGCAGAAACGCCACAATCGGCCGCCCGCCGCGCTGCGAGCCGTTGGTGTTGACGGGCGCAAACGAGCGCTCGCCGCGGTTCAACTTGAGCGTCAGCGTCCACCGGTCCTTCTTCACCTCCAGCGTCTGCTCGTAGGCCCGCGGCCCCTCCGCCATGCGCGCCACCCAGGCCGGGTCCCCGTAAAACGCCACCACGTCCCGGTCAAAAAACAACCCCCGCGCATCATTGGCGCTCAGCCCGGCCGCCTTGGCCTGCTCGGTCACCACCACGGGCGGGCTGTTGCTCCCGGCGGTGTCGGGGTCGAAGCGCTCGGTGCCGGGGAAATAGGTTTTCAAGCGGTGAATCAGCGCGTGCTGGTTGGCAAAAAAGGCCTCCGTGAACGTGTAACGCCCGGGCTGCTCCACAAAATAATCCAGACAGCCCCAGCCGGCATAGCCGTACCAGGTGGGCACGGTGTACCCGATCATTTGCATCACCCCGGCGCTGTTCATCCACGCCAGCGCCATGGCCTCGCGCGAATCAATATGCCCCATCAGACAGTTCCCAATCGGCAGATACACTTTGGGATTGGGTGAGTGGATGGGATGCTTTTGTTTCCGGGTATCCTCGCCGTACAACTGCCCCTGGGCGCACTTGAAAAAGCCGTTCTGATACCGGAAGCCGATCATCCAATCCCGCTCGGTGGCGTGGCCGGAGGTGACAAACAAATCAGGCTGGTACTCGTTGAGGCTTTTCACCAGCGCCTCGGTGGTGTCATCCGGCCCCTGCAACACCCGCACGGGGCCGCCCTTGTCCTTGCGCACATGCTTGTTCTTCACCAGCTCGTCGTACCAGAAACCTTCCTCGCATTGCTCCAGGGCAATCTCCGTGCCCGAGGCCACCTTGCGCACCGTCAGCGGCTTGCGATATTGGGCAATGCGGAGCGCGTTGGTGGCATCATAGCCCGTCAATATGCCCCAGAAGCCATCGGTGTAGGGATCCTCGTCCAACTGCCGCATCATCCGATGCACCTGCCCCACCAGCTTGCGCGTGGCCTCCTCCGGCCGCGCCACAAAACAGACATACCGCGAGTAGGGGCCGGCCCGCAATTTGAGCAGCGCCTCCGTCACCTCCCGTTCATAGGTGACGACACTGGCCTGGTGTTTGGCCTTGAGCGCCTCCACCACTTTTTTCCAGCCGGCGTCAGCCTGGGTGGATTGGGAAACCACGATGGTGTAGTGGGCCTTGGGGGTCGCGGGCCAGGCCGGGTGGGCCAGCAGGGCCAGGACCAGCGCCACCCCAATGCGGCAGGTAAGTGAAGATTTCATGCCCCTTAGACTAGCCCCGCCGCAACCATAATCAACCTCGGAATGCCCCCCGGCCTGCCGGCAGCAGGCTTTCCGGCGCCCTCCAGCCCCGCCGGCGGCAGTCAAATGTTCGCGTAAAGTCACCAAACTGTAACCTATCTGCCAACTCCCGCCGCCAAACTGCCTGCTGCGATGGCGGCAAAAGGGCATTTGTTGCTCCATCAGGCGGTGGTCGCTCCGGCCGACGAGTGGAATCATCCCCCGGCGCCCTGGGTGGTGCTGCGTTTGGAGCAAGGGCTGGCCTACTGGATCTCCCCCGCAGCTCCACTGGAACTGGCGCAGGGGGATGCCCTGGTGGTGAGCAACCGCACACCCGGGGTGCTCCGGGCCAGCCAAATCAATGAAGTGACCGTGGTCTATTACACGGTCAACCCCGATTTATTGGGCGGCTTGCTGACCCTCGCCGAGCGCCATCTGATTCAAGCCCGCCAAAACCAGGCGGCGGGGCTGCCGCTGCATCTGCCGGCCCGCCACAGCCTGGCGGTGGAATTGGGGCGCATCTGCGATACCGCCGCCAGCGTCACCCCGCTGGTTCAGCGTTGCCGCCTGCTGCACCTCTTTGCCGCCGCCTTGCAGCCGCATCTGGGCCCCCTGCCCGCCCTTGCCGCCAATGGCCAGGCGGAAAAACGCTTCCATGAGCTTATGGCCAGCCTCTCCGAACCGGAGCTGCTGCGTTACACCCCACGCGAGCTGGCCGCGCGTTGTGGCTGCAGCCCCCGCCATTTTGCCCGCCTCTTTCATGCGCATTTTGGCTGCTCGGTGCGGGAGAAACTGACCGAGCTGCGCCTCCGCAAAGCCCGGGAATTGCTGCTCCTCAGCCAGTCCACGGTGGCGGGAGTGGCGGTGGCCACGGGCTTCCGGCATCTGGGCCTTTTCAACGCCGTCTTCAAAAAGCACTTTGGCGAAACGCCCCGCCGCTGGCGCGAACAACACCGCCAGCAGGAGGGCGCTGTGTAAGCCCCCGCACCCGGCCCCTGTCCAGGCTCACGGCGCGCCCCCCCACCCCCTTTGACTTGGGGCGGGGTTTGGGGGTACTGTATAGCAGCGTACATCCATGACCGCTCCCTTTCACCAGGCCGAACCGGCCTTGCCGGACGAGCAGGAGCAAACCCTGGGCGGGCGGCTGGACCGCCTGACGGCCCCCGGCCGCCTGTATCTGAAGGAGGGGGACGTGGTGCGCTGCCTCGCCTGCGGCCATCGCTGCCGCATCCCCGCCGGACGCCGCGGCATTTGCAAGGTGCGCTTCAACCGGGGGGGCGAGCTGCGGGTGCCCTTTGGTTATGTGGCCGGCGTGGCGTGTGATCCCATTGAAAAAAAACCGTTCTTCCACGTCCTGCCCGGGGCTGATGCCCTCACCTTCGGCATGTTGGGCTGTGATCTCCACTGCAGCTACTGCCAAAACTGGCTCACCAGCCAGGCCCTGCGCGATCCGGCCGCCGGCGCGCCGGTGCAGGAGGTGACGCCCGCGCAGCTCGTCCACGCCGCCCGCCGCGAAGGCGCCCAGGTGGTGGTGTCCAGTTACAACGAGCCGCTCATCACCGCCGAATGGGCCGCCGCGGTGTTTGCCGCCGCCCGCCAGGCCGGCCTGCTCTGCGCCTTTGTCTCCAACGGCAACGCCACGCCGGAGGTGCTGGATTTCCTGCAACCCCATCTGGCGGCCTATAAGGTGGACCTCAAAGGCTTCAATGACCGCGCCTATCGCTCGCTGGGCTGCCCCTTGAAAAGTGTCCTCACGACACTTGAACAGTTGTGCCAGCGCGGCCTGTGGCTCGAGGTGGTCACGCTCCTGGTGCCGGGCTTCAATGATTCACCGCAGGAACTGCGCGAGCTGACGCGCTTCCTGGCCGGCCTCAGCCGCGACATCCCCTGGCATGTCACCGCCTTCCACCCCGATTACAAGATGACGGACCGACGCCGCACCGCCGCGGCGGATTTGCTCCGCGCCGCGGAAATCGGCGCCGAGGCCGGCCTGCGCTACGTGTACGCCGGCAACCTGCCCGGCCGCACCGGCGAATGGGAAAACACCCGCTGCCCGCATTGCAAGGCCACCGTCATCGCCCGCTGCGGCTTCACCGTCCTCGCCAACCGCCTCACCGCCGAGGGCGCCTGTCCCGAATGCCAGACCCGCCTCCCCGGCCTGTGGCGCGCCAACGGCGGGGCCGCCGCCCCTCAGCCCGGGGGCTGGCGCGTGCCACGCCCCATCCACCTGTCCGGCTCATGAAAAATCACCCCGCTTTCGACCCCCACGCCGTGCGCGAGCCCGCGGTGGCCGGCATGTTTTATCCCGCCCAACCCCGGGCCTTGGCCCAGGAGGTGCAACAACATGTGGACGCCGGCCTCGGCGACCCGACCCCGCCCCCCAAAGCCATCATCGCGCCCCATGCCGGCTACCTCTACTCCGGCCCCATCGCCGGCTCCGCCTTCAAACCCTGGCGCCCCCTGCGTGGCCAGGTCCAGCGCGTCATCCTCATCGGCCCTTCCCATCACTGTTACTTCCAGGGCCTCGCCCTCAGCCCCCACGGCCAATGGGACACCCCGGCCGGCCGTTTCATCGTGGACGCCGAAGCCATCGAGCAACTGGCCCGCCTGCCCGGCGTCCATTTCTCCGCCGACGCCCATCGCGAGGAACACGCCCTGGAAGTTGAACTGGCCTTTGTCCACGCCACCCTCGGCCCCGTGAAAATCGTGCCCATCCTCACCGGGGAAGTGGACGATGACACCGTGGCCGAAGCGCTGGCCACCGTCTGGGGCGGGCCTGAAACCCGCCTTGTCGTCAGCAGCGACCTCAGCCACTACTACGATTACCGCACCGCCCAAAAACTCGACCGCGCCACCGCCGAGGCCATCGAAGACCTGGCCCCCGGCCAGATTCATCCCACCCAGGCCTGCGGCCGCCTGGCCATTCAAGGGCTGCTCCAGGTGGCGGACGACCAACACCTCCACCCCCTCACCCTCGACCTGCGCAACTCCGGCGACACCGCCGGCCGCAAAGACCGCGTGGTCGGCTACGGCGCCTTTGCCTTCTGCCCCCCGCCTCCCCCTGATGCACCCCGCCCCTGACGCCTCGCCCAACGACCGGGAGCCACTCCCGCCCGCGCCGGAAAACTGCGGCCCCCCTTCCGTGCGCCTGCCCACACTCACCCCGGCCGAGCAACGCCTGCTGCTCACCGTGGCCAAGGCCTCCATCGAATCCGGCCTTCGGCACGGCCGCCCCCTCGCCGTCGAACCCCGCGCCTATCCCCCGCCCTTGCGCGAACCGTGGGCCGTCTTTGTCACCTTGCACCATGAAAACCATCTGCGCGGCTGCATCGGCACCCTCGAACCCTCCCATCCCCTGGTCGCCGCCACCGCCCGCTTTGCCTGGCATGCCGCCTTTCACGACACCCGCTTTGCCCCGCTCGAAGAAAAAGAACTGCCCGGCCTCCACCTCCACCTCTCCATCCTCAGCCCCCCCGTGCCGTTGCCCTGCCAGGCCGAAGCCGAACTGCTCGCCCAGCTCGAACCGGGCGTGGACGGCCTCCTCATCGAAGACGGCTTTGCCCATGCCACCTTCCTCCCCTCCGTTTGGGAAACCCTCCCTGACAAACACGACTTCCTCCGCCAGCTCAAACGCAAAGCCGGCCTGAGCCCCGACCACTGGAGCAACACCTTCCGCGCCAGCCGCTACCGCGCCCTCAGCTTCGGCGCCGACGCCGCCGGGCTGGACACCCGCACCCTCCCCACCGCCCCCGCCTGAGCCTGCCCTCCCGGCCACGCCCCGCGCCGGATTCCGGCAGCCGCCGCCCTGCCCCCGCTTCCCGCTCCCCAAAACATCCCCCCTGAATAAACCCTTGTCAACCCCCGCCACTTGCCTTATACATAACCCTTGACCACGCGGGTGTGGTTCAATGGTAGAACGCGGGCTTCCCAAGCCTGAGACGAGGGTTCGATTCCCTTCACCCGCTCCAATTCCTTCTTCTTCATTTCCAATAACTTACGCGAGTTTCAATGCGGGTGATAAAAGCCTGCTGACAACTTGCTGACAAATCCCGGCCAGATTGCCGGGCAAGACAGCCGGAAGACCGCCGCGAAATCGGTTCTGTCCGGCATGGAAAATACAAACGTCAGCAACGAAGAAAAGTTTACAAAACTAGAGATCACGCCGAAGCCCTCGGTCAGGGTTTACCACACCCCGAACTCTGGGCGCGACTACTACACCGTCAGCTACTATGACGAGGAAGGACGACGCCAGCGCCCGATGTTCCCCGACCGGCAAACAGCAGAAGCCGAAGCCGAGAAGCTGGCCAAGAAGTTCGAGAAACGCGAGCTGCCCGGCCTGATGGTGAATGGTCGGGAGCGCCTGATCTATGAACGGGCCTTGGAGGCGGCGCGGCCCACTGGCCTCGATCTCGACATCCTCGTCATGGACGCGGTAACAGCCCGCACGACATTGAAAGGCGTTTCCCTGGCAGAAGCCGCAAGGTCTTATGTTGAGCATTCGGCCAACGTGATCTCCAAGCTCGTGGCGGAGGTTGTCGAGGAACTGGTCAATGACCGCATTAAGAATGGTCGTTCCGCCCCTTACATCCGGGACTTACGGAATCGACTGGGAAATTCGCCGAGGCTTTCAAATGTCCGATAGCCTCCTTGAGAACCAGAGACATCGAAGCCTACCTCGACGCCACTGGCGCACACGGCCACTACCGGAAGAACATCCGGGACGCCATTGGCACTCTATTCAACTTCGCCCGAAAGCGCGGCTATGTCCCCAAAGACCATGATGGCGTGGCAGCCATCAGCAAACCAAACTTGATCCCGCGAGAAGTCCGGGTCTTCACGCCGGAGGAGTTTGAGAAGCTGCTGACCTCCGTGCCAGCGCGACTGGTTCCGCTGTTGGCAATCGGTGGGTTCACGGCCATCCGCACCGCCGAGATCGAGCGCCTCGACTGGAGCCGCATCAACCTTTGGGAGGGCTACATTGAAATCCTCGCACGCACGGCCAAGAAGAAAGTGCGGCGGTTGCCTCCCATCTCCCCGAACCTGAAGCAGTGGTTGAAGCCGTTCCAAAAAGAAACCGGTCCAGTCTCCCCATTCGCACGCTTGGGAAACCAGTGGAACAAATTCGCGGATCGCGTCGGTGTCGAATGGTCCAAGAATGTGCTTGGGGACAGCGGCATCAGCTACCGCGTCGCCTACACCGGCGACATAAATCTCGTTGCTCTGGAAAGTGGGAACTCCGTGGACATCATCAAGAGCAACTACCTGAAATGCGTGACCAAGGCGATGGCGAAGAAGTGGTTCGCCATCCGCCCTCCGAAAAACTGGAATCCGATCATCGAGGAGCAACCGGAGGAGGCAATCAACAGCTAAGTGCCCAAGTGGACGACTACACCGGACTCCAACCCCGCCCCTGGCGTGGTTTTTCATTCCCAGGATCGGTGCTTTAGCAAGCAACGCAAACTTGTTTACGAAAAACTTGTTTAGAAAAAGAAGGTGACGCCATTCCCAAACGTCCCACGGCAATCTCGTTCGTTCTTACATGTCTGAGCACGTTCAGAACGGCAACGATAAGCTGGATTGGTGAAAAGATGATGTGGCGAGCTTCTGTGGTGTCGGGACGCGGACGGTGGAGAACTGGATGCTGCGCGAGGGATTGCCGGACTACAAGATCGGCAATGTCGTGCGCTTCAAGCCACAGGATGTAATAGACTTTCTGGAGGGCAAACGCCGCGTCGTGAGAGGTTGAGCCTCACGGGACGATCCCCCTGAGATCGACCATGACGCCCATCAGAGCAATGGCGTGCAACTTCGCAACGACCACCACCACATGCCGCTCCCTTCGGCGCTGACCGGGCAGGAGGGATGCAGCTCCACCGCCGAACTCGACGAGGCATGGCACTCCCTAGGCACCCGTTGCCGTTCCCCGGTGTAGGCCAGATCGTCCGCGCTGTATTTCAGGCACTCCGGCCCACGGCGGCACATCTCGCAGCCACGGACGCGGGCGCGTTGGACTCCCTATCCGCCGTGGTGCGTGGGCGAAATTGTTTACAAAACTCTCATTCGAGGAGGTCTTTCCGCGTGCATCTCCCTCTGTCATGCACGGTCGATGTGCCGTGCCGGGTCACACCGGGTCGCAACTCGTCGGCATTTGCGGAGCCTCACCCTTGACCAACTCGCAACCGACGCCAGCCCGCCCTTGAGCCTGTTCGTGGCCCGGAGGCAGTGAGGCACAATTCGGTGCTCATCCCCTGACATCCAGGCCCTCGCGCCGGTCGGGACGCGCCGGGCGCACCAGGAACTTCGACGTTGAGTGGTTCAGTCAAACGCTTTGATCCGGGTTGCGGTTTGGCAGCCACACCCCTGTCGCGCACGACAGGTTTTGTTTACAAAAACTTCCCGCCGTCACAGCCGCAGTATCGCTCGCCGTGCCGTTCTTCTCCGTAGTTAGTGAGGCTCATGGGCATCGTGTCCGTGGGCCTGACGGAGAGAAGAAACATGCGTGCGGATCATCAGTTTTCGCGCTTCGGTGCGTGCCACAAGCTCAGGCATGGGCGATGGGGAGCACGCACCCCTTTCTCCGGCACCGCCGAAGCGCGGCCAATCCCCGGCAGGTTCCAAATGTCCCAGACCTCCCTGGGACGGGAACCCCGCCTCGATAATAGAGTAAGGAAGGGTATCAGTGCGTGCATCCCCCTCTCACCGACCTATGCGACCTGAACCGCTGTGACCTCGACGAAATGCGTCAGCACCGGCACCTGTTCCCCCGTCCGCTCAAGTCATGGGCGGAGGTAACGGAGAGCAGGATCGAGCGTTACCCTCAGCGATTCGACAGGGCAGACCAGCACTACGCGGAGAACGCGAACATCCTGCTGTTGTCACCGTTTTCGGGGAAAGGGTCATACTTCTTCTGGTGCGGGTTTGCACGGCATCGGTGCCGGTATTGGCGTGTGTGTCCGTATTGCGCCCATATCACCCGAATGGACATCCTGGGGAAGTTCCTGCCAGCGTTCTTCCGGCACCGGTGGTGGTTCGAGACGATCAGTTTCCACGGTCACCACCAGCTCGGCGACGGGGTTTCCGATGTCCTGTCCCACTACTGGCAGGCGTGCCGCCACGCCCTCAGACAGATGGTCGAAATGGGTGTCTTCGATGCGGTTATCTATTTGGAGGAGTTCGAGGTAATTTCATACTTTCCCGCCCCGCAGGCCCAAGCACACGCTCACGCCGTGGTTGTCGCTGACAACTTTAACCAAGGACACATCCAGGAGATCATCGGACTCGTGCGGCAGAGCCTCATAGACCAGCGTCAGCAGGCGTGGCAGGCCCTTGGGCCGGACAGCATGGCGGAGAGACCACTCCTGGAACCATCCACGCGCACGTTCGGCATCAAAACCGAGGCCGACTTCGCTCGCATCTTGGACTACCAGACGAAGCCCATCGACTTCTCAAAGCGGTATTTCACCGAGTGGGACAAGTTCTGCAAAGACGACCGTGAGCAGGTTGCAGGGCTGTTCAACGGGTGTGTGGATCAGCTCATCGCTGGGTATCGGGTTTTTACCCACAAGCGATTCCAACACGACTATTTCGGTAGTGCCCACCACGCCCGGAAGGACTTTATCGGGGTGCCCAAAAAGGAGCGCCAAACCGAGCGCCATCGGCGTATGATCCTGAACAAGCTGGAGGAGTTCCTGGACGAGCGATTGTTCACGGTCATCGGCGAAGACCTCGGCAGCCCCTTGGAGCTAGAGTCTGGAGATGGTGAGCGCCACAGCAACGACGTATCTTCCGGGCGCATATTGCCGTGTTGAGCCGGAACAGGAGCTACCACCAGTCCGACCATAATCAAGAGCGCCCTTCCTTTGCGCGTAATTGCCCCTGGACGAGCCGAACGCAGCAGACGGAGGCTGAGTCCCACCTGAATGCCTGCGATTGACCAGGGCGCCGCTATGGCCCCGCTGCTCTCTGGTAGAAAAACCCACCGGCGTATTCGAGAACAGAACCCTTGACGCGCTTCGCGGACACGGTGAACCGAGGCACGCAGCGTTACGGCTCATGTCAAGTTCATCGGCATGGACTTGCGGTGGTGGCAGCGTATCGGTGCGTAGTCGCGTTCCCAAACGCCCTCCCGGCGCGAGGACGTGGACAACGATCAGACTCGCGGCTCCGGCAGATCGGCGGGATCGAGAAGCGGTGCTGGGGTTTGTGGCTGCTCTCTTTTGGGTTCGATCTGAACGAAGTTCCTGGAGACGCGCCGTAGTGCTTTGTTCCGAATCATCCGGCCAATCCTCCGAAACGCGGCGAGCTTGGCCCGCTCGCGGTCGCGTCTGCTTAGAGCGGGCGTCCACGCTCCAACCCGATTGACGACATCAACTATTCTGGTCGGATAGTCGCCCTCAAAGTTCAAAATTTCAAGTATCAGCTCCCGCAGTTCGTCATCGGCAGGCGGCTGCGGGACACGTTCAACATTGAACCCGCCGTGATCTCCCTGGCGCTGAGCGCCACAGGCAACGGCGGCGGGGTGAATGGCTGTGTCCGCCTGACATACGCAACTGTTGGTTCAATGAGGATCTTAGATGTCGCGGCCAACAACCGGGCCACGATCTACCTACGCGCCCGGCAAGGCGATGTCCGAGCTGGGCTTGCGGAGGAAACCCAGCACCCGGCCAGCCGCAGCCAAAACCTCCCACTGTGCCGCTCGCTGCGGGTTCAATTTGGTGGCCATCATCGCCTCGGCGACGGATACGGTTTGGGGCGAGAAAGAGACCGGTTCGCCAGTTCGTTTACGGATGGTCACGGTCTTCGGCCCCAGCAGCCGACTCAGGGCGGGGTCGCGGTCAAGTGCCCTTTGGACAGGGTTCAGCTCCGTGACGGTTGGTGTCGTTCGTCTTCTTCGCCAGATCATAGTTTCGGTCCACATAGAACCAAAATTGTAAACGCGGTGTCGGTTTCGCGGAGCACTGCCCTTTCCATCGACACCCACCGCCCTCGCGTTCGCCTGCGGTTAAGCCGTTCAGCGCGAGCAGAAAAACCTCCGATCCGTGATTGACCATGCCTTCTGGAATCGCTATAAATCGTCGGCGGATGCGCTTGCCGCCGATACATTGTAACAGATGAAGGCGATGACCAAAACCGAAGCAGCTTTGAAGCTCGTAGAGCAGATCGGGGTCGTGCGGCCCAAAGACCTCGCTGGGCACGGGATTGCCCCGGTTTACCTGCGCCGCCTTCTCGATCAAGGTCGGCTCGTCCAGTCGGCACGGGGTGTTTACCGGCTCCCCAATCGCAAACCCAGCGTTCACCACGACCTGGCCACGGTTTCCAAGTTGATCCCGAACGGCATCATCTGCCTGATCTCGGCGCTGAATTTTCATGGGTTGCTGCCCGAAGCGCCCGACCTCGTCTGGGTAGCAGTTGACAGGAAAGCCCGGCGACCGACCATCGAAGGTCTGCCGCTTCGTGTAGTCCGATTCCCGGATGTTTCACTCAAAACAGGTTTGGATCGGCATGTGATCGAGGGCGTCAGCGTTCCGATCACCAACCCCGTCAAAACGGTCGTCGATTGCGTTAAGTATCGCAGCAAGATCGGCCTGGACGTGGCCCTGGATGCGCTGCGCGAATGCTTGCGGCGGCGGAAATGCCCAGTCGATGACATTCTGAAATACGCCAAAGTGTGCCGAGTCGAGAGCGTCATCCGGCGCTACCTGGAGGCCCTTGCATGACCGAGTTGCCCATCGGAAAACAAATCAGCCTGCCGGGTCACTTCGATGTTCCGGTGATCCTGGAGGCGGCGCGTCCTCTGGGCAAAGGATTCGAGTGCCGCGTGCGGCTACCTGATGGTTCCCTGGACGAGGCCGTCATCACCGCCGAGGAAGCCGCTGCGCTGGCCGGGGCAGCCGCGCCGGTCGAGGCCAAGGCGGCGACCGTCAATGCCGAGCAGTTGCGCCTGCTGGTCGAATCCGCCCGCATCCGGCTCGCCTACGCCCACGACAAACATTTCGCCGTCAGCCTGTCCGGCATCCGCACGCTACCGCACCAGATCGAAGCTGTTTACATTAAAATGCTGCCGCAGCCCCGGCTGCGGTTCCTGCTCGCAGATGATCCCGGCGCGGGCAAGACGATCATGGCCGGGCTGCTCATCAAGGAGATGAAGCTCCGGGAGGCCATTGAGCGCATCCTCATCCTGTGTCCGTCGCCGCTGACCATCCAGTGGCAGGACGAAATGCTCCGGTGGTTCGGTGAGTCGTTCGACATCATCTTCTCCGCCGTTGACCAGCAGCAGCTCACCAATCCGTGGCAACGGTCGTCGCAGGTGGTCGCCTCGCTGGACTACGCCAAACAAGACGAAGTTCGGGAGCGGGTCTGGCAGCAGCACTGGGATTTGGTCATCATTGATGAGGCGCACAAGTGCTCGGCCTACACGAAGCGGTCGTCCTCGCGGGGTGACGAAGCCGAAAAAACCAAACGCTACCAGCTCGCGGAGAAGCTGACCGCCGAGGCCGACCACGTTGTGCTCCTGACCGCCACGCCGCACCACGGCGACGATGATCGCTTCGCCCACTTCGTCCGGCTGCTTGATCCCGATCTGTTCCCGGAACCCCACCGGCTTGCGGACAAGGCCGGTGAAATCCGCCGCGACATCCTTCGACTGGGGCCGGACTGCCCGTGGGCATTGCGGCGGTTAAAAGAAGACCTGAAAGACCTCGACGGCCGCCGCCTGTTCCCCGACCGCCACGCGCACACGATTACGTTCCGGTTGAACCGCGACGAATACGACCTCTACAAAGCGGTTACCGCCTACATCAACGACTTCCTGCCCCAAGCCACGGGCAAGAAGAAGCAGAGCGTGGCGCTCGCCCGGACAGTGCTCCAACGGCGGCTGGCCAGCTCGACGATGGCGATCTACGAGTCCATCCGCCGCCGCCTCCAGAAGCAGCAGGAGTTACTCGAAGAACTCGAAAACCTGCCCCCGGCTCAACGCGCCAAGCGCCTGGCCCAGCTCCAGGGGCGTTTGACAGACGCCGAGCAGGACGAAGACGACCTGGACGATGCCGAGCGCGATCTCCTCGTGGACGAGTTTACATCCGCCGTGGAACTCGACCAGCTACGGAGCGAGATCGCCGCCCTACAGGAACTCCTGTCCCGTGCCCGGCGCGTGAAAGAGCTGGCGGCGGACTCCAAGCTGACCGCCCTCCACGAGTGCCTGAAACGAGCGGAGTTCGGCGAGCTGGCCGATGGCCGGGGCAAGCTGCTGATCTTCACCGAGCACCGGGACACACTGAACCACCTGTGCGAGCATTTGAAAAAGTGGGGCTACACCACCTGTGAAATCCACGGCGGCATGAACCCCCACGAGCGTAAACGCGCCCAGGAAGACTTCCGCACGTCGCGCCAGGTCTGCGTCGCAACCGAGGCCGCTGGCGAAGGCATCAACTTGCAGTTCTGCCGGCTGATGGTGAACTACGACCTGCCCTGGAATCCGACGCGGTTGGAGCAGCGCCTGGGCCGCATCCATCGCATCGGCCAGGAGCGCGATGTCCACGCTTTCAACTTCGTGGCCTCGGAGTCCGAGGAAGGCCAGCCGGTGATCGAGGGTCGCATTCTGCAACGCCTGCTGGAGAAAATGGAGCAGATGCGAGCAGTGCTGGCCGACCGCATCTTCGATGTGGTAGGCGAAGTTCTGTCGCTCAATGATGTCAACCTGCCGGAAATCCTGCGCGAAGCGGCTCACGATCCGCGCCGACTGGAGGAATACCTGGACCAGATCGAGAAGGTCGATCCGCAGAAACTGCTCCAATACGAGAAGGCCACGGGCATCGCCCTGGCTCGCGCCAACGTGGATTTCTCCGGCTTCCAGAAGGCCAACGTCGAGGCCGAGGAGCGCCGGTTGATGCCGCGCTACGTCGAGGATCAATTCGTGAAGTCCTGCAAGGAAGTCGGCCTCAAAATCGAGCCACGGGCTGATGGCCTCTGGCGGATCGAGCACGTCCTGGCCGATCTCCGCTCCGACCGCCTGGCAGCCGTTCGACGGTTGGGGAAGCCCGATACCACCTACCGGAAGATCACGTTCCACAAGGATCATCTCGACCTCGACCAGCATGTGGATGCCGTCCTGCTCGGCCCCGGCCATCCGCTCTACGCGGTCGTGGACGAAAAACTAAACGAAAAGCTGGCTGGCCTTGCAGGCGGGACCGCGGTCTATGTGGACGCCACGGCCCCGGTGCCCTACTGCCTGCACTTTTTCGAGATCACGGTTCGCGGCCAGAACACCAAGGGCGACAGTCTCAATCTTTACGGCGAAGTCGTGGCCGTCCGGGAGGACTTCACGGGTGAAGCAGCCGACCGGTTCGCAGTTGTGCCTGCCGACTGCCTTCTCGACCTGCCAGCCCACCCTAAACCCCCTGTGACCGTCACGCCCGTGGATCCCGGCGCGGCGATGGATTTCATCAAGAGCACCTATCAGAGCGAGCGCCGCCAGCTCTGTCAGGAGGAGCGCCTCCATTTTGTCCAGGTCTGCCGGGACTACCTGCAAAAGTCCTTCGATGCCCGCATCCGTGCCGCCCAGGATCGAGTGATGACTCTACGCCAGCGGGAGCAGTTGGGATCAACGGAGGTCGCCATCGCCCGGCAACGCGCCGAGAACGACCTGGCCGACTTGAAGCGCACCCGCCAGGAGCGCATGGCCGGTCTGGAACGGCTGGCCATTGCTCGCACCGGCCCCGTGCGCCACATCGCAACCGCCCTGGTGGTTCCCGCGACCGAGACGGGGGCACCGGCAGATTTCACGGACGAACTGGAGCCGGAGCTGAACCGCAAAAGTGAGCTGGCTGCTGAGGACGTGGTGGTCGCCTTCGAGCAATCACGCGGCTGGGAATGCGAGCGGGTCGGGCACCTGAAGATCGGCTTTGACATCCGCAGCCACGGTCCCGCCGATCCGCAGACCGGCTACCGTGATCCGGTCAAGGGCATCCGCAGGATCGAGGTCAAGGGACGCCGGAAGGGCGCGACGATCCGCCTCACGGTCAACGAGTGGTATCGGGCGTTGCAGCTCGGCGATAGCTACTGGCTCTACGTGGTCTGGAACCCGCTGAACAATCCCGACCCGACCCCGCTCTGCATCCAGAACCCGGCGAAACATCTCGACCACGCGAAAAAGGAGGTCGTGGCGGCGCGGTATTTCGACATCCCCGCCGACGCCATCGAGCAAGCGGCAAAGAAATGCAACTGACCGACCACCTATGCCCATAACCCCAGCACAAAGACAAGCGGCAGACCAAAAGCAGTGGACGGCGGCTCAGGACACGGCCCCGCAGGTGCGGTTGGTTGCGGGGCCGGGCACGGGGAAGACAGGCACCATCGAAAAGCGAGTTGCGAACCTCTTGAACCACGGCGTCGCCCCCGAAACTGTTTTTGTGATCTCCTTCACAAGAGCGACCTGTGCCGAACTCAGACTGCGGATCGTGAAGTTTTGCTCGACCCAGCCCTGCGCGGCTCTGGCGGAGAAAGTGAGGGTGTCCACGATGCATTCCCTGGCTCTGTCAATCCTTCGGCGGGCCAACCTACTCAACAGCTACCCCGGCAATCCCATGCTGTTGGACGAATGGGAACAGAGAATCGTTTACGATCAGGAGTTGGCATTTGTGCTCGGTTGTTCGCCAAGCAGGGCTGGCGAAATCCGGCTGGCCCATGACGCGCAATGGCAAACACTCAATCCGCAGTCTATTGCGCAGGCAAAGATCACTCCTGCGGAAATCCAAGGCTTCATCAGCTTCCACGCTTCGCGGACGAATCTCTATAGCTGCGTGCTCCCAGGTGAAGTCATTTTCAAATGCGTGGATGCGCTTAGGCAAGGCTCACTCCAAGTGACCTCGTTGCCCACGATCAGCCATTTGATCGTTGACGAATACCAAGACCTGAACTCCTGCGACCAGGAGTTCATCCGGCTACTTTGCCAGGGGCAAACAGTCCTTTTCATCGCTGGTGATGACGACCAGAGCATTTACTCCTTCCGCCACGCCAACCCCGATGGGATCGTGACGTTCGATAGCACGTATCCAAACTCCAAGACCCATGTGCTCACGGATTGTTTTCGCTGCACCCCTGCGATTCTCTCTGCGGCGGATCGGCTCATTCAGCGCAACCCGGCCAGAATCGCAAAAACGATGGTGCCCCTCTACGCGAACGCTTCACCACCTGTGCAAGGTCGTGTTCACGTGTGGCAACTCCCGTCACCCCAGCAGGAGGCGCAGTTCATCGCGCTGAGCTGCCGCGAGCTCATCAATGCGGGTATGGCGAACCGCGAGGATGAAATCCTGGTGCTGATCTGCAACCGCAAGCTCCAACTCGACCTCATCACCAAGGCGCTCAGGGACAACAAAGTGCCCTTTGAACCTCCCAAGGCGCTGAGCTTTGTTGACGAACACGAGGCTATCAGAGCCGTCTATTCCGTCCTCCGAATCCTCCGTGACCAAAAGTCCGGGGAGGAGGACTACCCCGCCTACCGCGACCTGCTGGGTCTATTGTCGGGGGTTGGCCAGAAGACCGCGAAGGACATCGGCGATGCGTGCATCACCAATAATCAAAACTTCCGCGAAATGTTCTATCTGGCCGCGCCTCCAGCTTGGCTTGCGAGCCGTGGGGCAACTGCCGTCAATCGTGTTATCCAGGTGTGCTCAGCCATCAGTGGGTGGGCAATGGACGATTCGGTCTCGGCCCACGCCAAGGACATCGAGGCGATCCTGGCAGCCCAGGTATTCAGCTCTGGAGCAAAAGCCACAACGCATGTGGGGGTGTGGACAACCCTGGCAGGAGGTCTTCCGGGTGACATGACGCTCGATGAACTGTGTCTGTTTCTCGGAGCCGGTAACGAATCAGAGCAGGAAGCCATCTTGAAGGCGGTTGCCGAGCGCGTGGCAGGCAGTAGTCCGACTCCCACTCCAACGCCCACGCCAAAGAAAGTCCGCATTCTAACGATGCACGGTGCGAAGGGGCTGAGCGGGAGCGTGGTCTTTATTCCAGCCGCTGAGCAAGGAATCATTCCAAATTTCAAGGCCCTTAAAGCCACCGGGCTGCTGATCGAGCAGCGTCGGCTCTTTTACGTGTCGGCAACGCGCACGAAGGCGTGCTGCATCATCACGCACAACGGCACCCGGACGGGATTTCAGGCTCAGGCCGTCGCCAATAAGCCCGTTCTCAGGTTGGGCCGCTCTCAATTCTTAAATGAAATGTCTGTGCCAACGGTTAAGAGGTCTGGCCCCCTCACGGCCTCCGAGGCTCAGTCAATCGTAGCCGAGATCAATAATCTATGACCGACGACAAACGACTAATTGAGGACTACCTGCCCATCGAGGCCATCAGCGAGGAAGCCTCGCGGGAAAAATCTGTCCGCAAGGGGCACATCTCCACGCTCCACCTCTGGTGGGCGCGGCGACCCCTGGTTGCGT